>JAOZHS010000003.1:300000-534645 GCA_026014745.1 Candidatus Bathyarchaeota archaeon
TTGCAGTGACGTAGAGTTCTGCGAGTGCAACCAGACCTGCAAGTCTCTTTTTGAGCTGCTCACGTTTTAACGCTAAAAGGTTATTGGTTTCAAAGGCAAGGAGGCTTTTGAGGTCTCCACTGGTTTTTGTGGTGCTGTTGATACTTAAGAGGAGTTTTGAGAAGGTTTCTGAAGCACTACGCATTTGGGTATCTTTTAGCGCGGCAGTAGTGTCCGCACCAAATAATTTTATGTTAGTCGTAAAGCGCAAAGCTAAGTCCTTTATCGCAAGGTGAGGTTCAACCTCGACAACGCGCTCAAACAAGCGGTCAATAGAGATACCGCCTGCGGAAAGCACACTCATGTAGCCGACGGTGTAGATTAGGTTAGAATCAATTTCATTCTTGTTTTTGTTGACCCGCATAACAGGATATGCAACAGCGATAATCGCGGCAGTCATACTGGCTACAAAAGTCAAAATAATCGCCCCAATTAATCCTCGAGCGAGGGAAACACCAAGTACAGATTGAAGCAACAAAGAGACCGCAAAAGAACAAGCGGCTGTAATGATGACTGTGAATATGGATAGTGCCGCGTACAATTCGTAGGTTACTTTGATGCCGCTCTTGGCGTAATCCTTCTTTAGGCTAGAAAAATTAGGGACAAAGTTACCAAATAAACGGTAGCTTGTTTCAGTAATGAAGCCTAAAAAGTGTTCTCTATGGATCATTAGGCATCAAACCTCACGTGATTGAAGATCTCCCGCGGATTCACGTAGTATTTCCTAATTAAATCGGCGACTTGGTCATAGGTGCTGAGATTGGTTTGGGCCATCCATTTCAGAATTAACTCTCGTTTTTCAAGGTCCTCTACTACTTGCTCAACTGGAATGTGTTTGGAGTCGGCTACCTTGTTTAATGCAAAACTCTGCTTAATGTCAGGGATAGCAAGGTTGATAGCGTCATCTCGCGGGTCCCACCCGAAAAGCTTCCTAAAGCCACCGCTCTCGTCAATTTCGGATAATTCCGTTATACGCCTAACTACTTTATCATGGAATTTAGTACGGTTCAACTGGGCAACGACATTCATCAGAGGAATCAACATTGGCGGTATATCCATCGGTTTGGTCAAGAGACGTTTCTCGACGGCTGCAACATCTTCCGCGTGAATCGTGCACATGCCACCGTGACCCACAGAGATGCTCTGGAACAAGGTGAAGGCTTCTTCGCCGCGGATTTCGCCTACGATAATGTAATCGGGTCTTTGCCTAAGCGAAGACTTCAACAAATCAAAAAGCGTAACTTCTTTGATGCCCTCCTGCAAGGAGGGTCGCGTCACCATCGGAATCCAGTTTTCATGTAACCGCAATTCTCGAACCTCCTCGATGGTAACGACTTTCATTTCGGGAGGGATGAAGGTGCAAATTGAGTTCAAAAGCCCCGTTTTACCCGCCGCAGTAGCACCTGAAGCGATTATGGACCGCTTATTTTCAACCAAAATCCACAGGTACGCAGCCACTAACGGCGTTAAAGTCCCCAGATTAATGAGGTCAATGATGGTGAAGGGGTTAGCTCGCACTTTACGAATGGTGAAGGTACTGCCTCGCTTTGAAACCTCTTCTAGCGTGACGTGAATTCGGAAACCTTCAGGTAGAGCGCCTTCTAGGATGGGGTTTGATATGGAAATTTGATGCCCGGAACGGTACGCCAACCGCGTAATGAAGGTGTTGAGTTCTGCGCTTTCGCTAAACGTTACGTTAGTCGGCAAGGACTCGTATAGGCGGTGCCAAACATAAATCGGAATCCCAACGCCGTTACAGCTAATGTCTTCGATGTTTTGGTCCTTAATTAAAACATCAACAGGTCCATAACCAAGAAAATCTCTGGTGATAAAGTAAGCAAATTTGTCCATGGATTTTGCGGTGACATCCAGTCTGAAACGTTTAACCATCTTTTTGATGTCCGCTGTTAAGAACGATTCCAGAGCATGCTCATCTTTGAGCTTATCTAACGAGAGGCTGGCTTCTTCCCGAATAGCATTTTTTAGTTTTCCCAGAGTAACCTGCTCAGTAGGCGTCATTGTTGGCTCTATAACTCGGTAGAGTAACCTACCAGATGCCTTATCGAGCTGAATACCAACGTTGCCAAATGGCGGCGAAACAGCATAGAAGTCTCTAAACTGAGAATCATGATCATCCTTAGACGCGGCGTCAGCATTTTTGTCAGTCTGCGGGGCAGCGGGTTTTTTCCTCTTGAAAAGGTCAAGGAAAATCAAAGGTTTTGTTTTCTCTTCAACAACTGCAGCGTTCTGTTTGCGTTTTTCAAGGGTCATTTAGGCTGCCTCCTGTGTTATGGCTTTGTGCCCAACAGTGGTTCCCACAGATGCGATAATTGTGACGGTTTGGCCAGAGCGGTTGGTTGCTTGAAGTTTTATTTGGTAGGCGCCGTTTGCGTCAAGTTGAACCCAGGCGGGGTTGTTTATGGCCGAATCGTTCGCAGCATTAAGTAGTGTGATGTCTGTGCCGGTAACATATATTGAAACATACACGTAAGGAGTCGAATATCCGGTGCCTGATTTTGAGGTAATTGTGTAGGTTTGCCATCCACCATAGGGTATGGTGTTGCTACTGGGTGTGTAGTTTAGGTCGATTTGTATCCAGTCAAAGTATACGTTAAATTGGGTAGCTGTGTCCTTGACTGCGGTTATTTTCACTTTCCAATGCCCTGAACTATCCCTGAAATCATCTGCGTCGGATACAATAGCCATTGATTGGAGTTGGCGGGTGTTAGATGTTGCGCTAGAGGTATATGAGCGGTAGCCGTCTCCGCTGGTCATATAGACTCCGCTGGTATAGTTATAGTATTGAATTGTCACCGACGCTGAGCCAGTGTTTAGGTAGCTTGCGATGTTGCTGTCAAACGATAACCAACTGTTCGTGGTTGATGACCCGGTGAACTCTACTTGAGAGGTGTACTGGTCAGTTCCGCCCCAGACGTTTAGGAGAGCGACGTCGATGTCCCAGCTGTTTTGCCACCACCAGAATGACTGGGAATCTCGGAAGCGTATCGTAAACGTTGAGGACGTCAGATATGAGGAGATTGAAACATTATTCCAGCCATACGATAAACTGGGGATTACGTTTTGCCATGCGCCGTTCCAAACGTCTACGGATAGGTAGTCATATCCTGTGTAGCCGCCAAGGTATATTGCGAGAACTTCGTTTGACTGGGTATAATCCAGATTTGTCCATTGTACCTCGGAATTTAATTCATAGATGGGGGGAGGCGTGGTTTCTTTGATGATTAAAACATCATCAATAAAGCAGGCTTCACCGTTATCAGGTGTTCCCGAATTGATTTGAATACGGAAATTGCTTCTAAAGTATTGGCTGTCGGTTATTTTTGCAGTGTATTCGTACCATGTGTCCTCGACGGGTGAGAGGTAGTTTAGGTTTTGTATGGTGTTGTATGAGTAGCCGTTGAAGTATCGAAGTTGGAAGTTATCGTTGTCGTCAATGTCATCTTCCATGAACCAAAAATGGACATATATTGCCGATGCTGAGGACATATCCAGATCATCTGAAGTTAAATATCCATCATCGGTTGAATCCGAATCCGCCATATACGTTCCACTATGGGGCAGCCAAGGATAACCGTAGGTTGAGCTTGTTGCGGGTACGCCTGAACCGTCTGACCAGCTGGTTGCGCCATTATCATTCCAATTGTTGTAGTTTCCAGCTTCAAAACCATCATCTAGCAGGGTAGTGTTTGTAACGCCTCCTGAGGTATCCGTCTCAGTTAACGTGTCAGAGGTGCCGTCGGGTCCGCTTTTGAGCGCGTTAAAATTGCTGTGCACTCCCGCAGTTGAGGTTTCTGAGTTGGGAAAATAATTAGAGTTGACATAGGTTCCCGTAAAATATGAGCTGAAAACTGCCGAATTCAAATCGTTAGCTGCCAAGCTGGAACTTGTTCCGCTCACATAACCTGTGCCACCCTGTGGACTCCACTGTGTTGGATTGTAACTTGCGTAACCGTTGCCAGTTCCAGTTATGAGCACTTGCCCTGCACCATCGCCACCTGAACCACCCGAGGGGGCAGATAAAATGGAAACACTTGCTGTTGTAAATGTACCTTGAGCGGCTTGGTTATATGTTGCTTCGAAAAGAACGGTTCCGATTTCTGTTGCAGCATAGGTCCAGGAGAAGAATTTGCTTGAACCGGGCGCTAAAGTATCAATCTTCAGGGATGTGGGCGCGGATAAAATTGAGGTTAGTGTAGACGGAATCGCGGATAGGCTCACGGTTATGTTTTCAGCCGCCACGCCTTCTTGATTATTGTTTGTTACCGTTAGAAGGAGTGTGATGTTGTTTGATTGGTAAACAGTTGGGGGAGCCGCTATCAAGGATAAATCAAGTTTGACTTGACTTGCTGAATAAAGCGCATAGTCAAAAACGTTGCCTAACTCGGTTATTAATTGCACGGTATATTTTTGACTGGGCGTAACTTTGAAGGCGGAAAGGAAACTCTGGGTTTCCCCGACTGAGACAGGTTCACTTATGCTGAAAAAACCTTGGTTTTCAGGTGTTATTGACTGGTTAAATAACCCTAACCAAATCACATTTGATTGGAGACTACCGATGTTTTTTACGGTTATGTTTAGCTTATTGTCGCTTGTTATTTGAACTGAAAGAATCGACAGTTTCTCGTTACTACGGTCTCTATCCACCATGTCCATTGCGGTAGTGGTGGCCGTGTAATCGTTCATGTTCAACAAGGACAATTCATAGAACGTAAAGCCAGATAAAATAATCAGAACTATGAATACTGCTCCTATTACTGAACCAACTCCTTTTTTGGAGAGTCTAAGTTTCGTAAAGAACAGTTGCTTTTCCTCCCCTTGCTGAAACCGCAAGTATCTCTAAGCATGAATTAGATTGAACTGTAAAGGGCGAAGTAAACTGAACAGTTAGAAGTTTTCCTGTTCCTATCGTTGTGTCCTTCCCGCTTTGATATTGCTGCACGGCAGTTCCGTTAAGGTAGAGTGCAGCTATGCGGAGGTCGGTTTGCCCATAATTAAATACAGTAATATTGAATCGGTTTTGAGAATCGGACCATACGCGAAGAATTTCAAATCTCTCTTGCGCTTGCTCACTATAATATGCTGTTTTATGAGTGAAGTCATCGCTTGATGCAGATATGGCGTTTAAGCTATATGCGTAAACTCCTACACCAGCGATTGTGATAATTAGGATAATAACAAGGCTACCTACGATTTCTGCAACCCCTTTTTTGCAACGTATTAGCCTTTTTAACAGTGTTTTTCACACTCCGTTAATAAAAAAAGAAAAAAGTTCGGTTGTTTATCGGGCCTCAACTGAGGTGCTCACGGTTGTGCCGTCAACACAAACAACCTTAACATCATAGAACCGACTTGCTTCGAGGGTTTGTTTATCTAACTGAAGATATGCTGTTTGTTGAACATCTAGTGGTGTCGATGAAGTTGTGAAAGCGGTAGCATTTTCTACGGCGGTACCTGCAATGTAGATTTTATCAAGGACAAGATCTGATCCGCCAGCGTTCCGAACATAGAGTTTTATCTGTTTGTCTTCTACGCTTGCAGTTATAGAATCAATTTGAATTATGCCAGTATTTGTGGAACTCTGTTGTGCGCCTCCGATCCAGCCCATAACATAAGCGTAAACCACTACGCCTGCTGCTACTGCCAGAAGCATTAGAATCAACGCTGCTATGACTGCTGAAAAGCCTGTTTTGCTCTTACATAGTTTTTTTAGGTTCACTTTTTTTTCTCCTGAGTTGATATGCTTCCTATTGTTGTACTTGTATACTTTAACTCTTATGAATCAATAATCAATATTTTAAACTCGAGCCCAAACCACTAGGACGCAAACTAAAAGTTCGAATATCTTAAATATCAACAGCAACATAACGTAGAATGGTAGATTTTTATGCAAAAATATAGTACTACTCTAATTTATGCAAACATAGTCGCATACATTTTTACTATTCTAATTAATAGCTTAGCGGGCAGCACCATGTTAATTGGCGGTCAAAACACCGCTGCAATATCAGACAATAATCCTACTCTTATAACGCCGGCGGGCTACGTGTTTTCTATTTGGGGAATAATCTATGTTCTTCTGGGAGCATTTGTAATCTACCAAGCACTGCCAAGAGAACGCAAAAGCGCATATCACCAAAAAATCGGCTGGCTCTTTTTACTTAGCAGTTTATTTAATATCGCTTGGATTTTTGTTTGGCAATACGAAAGCCTAATCCTGTCAGTTATCCTCATCTTTGCCTTATTGTTCTCGTTAATTGCGATTTATATGCGTCTAAACATCGGGCGCTCAAAAGTCAGGACAAGCGAACGCCTTGCAGTTCATTTGCCTTTTAGCGTTTATTTGGGTTGGATTACGATTGCTTCGATAGCTGATGTTGCGGTGACTTTGACTGCATATAACTGGGATGGCTTTGGAATTAGCCCTGAAATTTGGGCAACAATCGTTGTCGCAGTTGCGTTAGTTATAACTCTGCTTATGCTTGGAATTCGTAAAGACGTGGCTTACGCGTTGGTGGTCATCTGGGCTTTAGTCGGCATCGGGATGAACAATAGCGGCAATCAAACGGTTATGCTGTTAACACAGATAGGCAGCATCATCGTGGGCGTCGCGATAATTGTGGTAGTCATCATAACTTTGCTAAGAAGAAAAAAGAAGAGTCCTGCAACAGAGATAGACTGATAGCGCAATCTTGATTTCTACAAAAGAAAAACAAAACAGTAGTTCAAAGTTTTGTTTTGTCTCTTTGTGTGGGCGCTGCGGTTTACAGGATGCCACAAGATAGTTGTAGGCGGCGTTTGTTCTTTGGGTTTGCAGCCTGTTTCTACGCCTGTTTGGATGTGGCATAACCGAATCTCACCACACGCCCAACATGCAGCTATGTTGAAATCGCCGCGATGTGCATGTGGAAGCATGTATGGATTGGTTTTTTCTCCACAAGAACCAACACCACAACCCGCATACAAACAAAAATAAAAAAAGAGGGGGAAGTTATTGAGGTACGTTTTTTTATGGTCGCTTCCTGATGGCCATCAACAATACAACGCCGACGATGGCGACAGCGATGATTATAGCAATTCCGACGCCAAGGATGTAGGTCTCTGTCTGGGGTAAAGTAATTGCTTGTTGCGGAGTTGCAGTTGGAGCCGCTTCATCCACGGAAAGATAGGTTGTTGCTGAAGATGGGTAATACGAGTGTGTGCCATCAAATCGAGCGAAGATAGTGTATAAGCCGGGAACTTCAGGGTGGAATGCGAAGCCGTAGTTTCCGTTTCCGTCGCTGGTAGTGTTGCCGATTTTGTAGTAGTTGCCGTTGGGGTCGAGAGTTTCAAAGACCATGTCGACGCCTTTGAGGTCAAGGGGTTTGCCTTGGTCCATGAAGAGGTATTCCATCCATGCTTGCATGTCAGCGTCGCAAATAGCGGGGGTACCTTTGAGCGGGGTTTCTAAGCCACCGTTTATGTCACGACTGCCAGAACGTGAGTCATCTGTAACTGTACCCGTTATCAGTACGGTGCTGCCAAATGTTGAAACCTCAGGTGATGCTGCGACTGTAGTTGCACTTGCGCCTTTACCATAGCAGTAGATGCGGTTGTCGTAGAGGTTGAGGGTTACGATGTTGCCGTCTGCAACCACTGCGCCGCTTCCTGCGCCCATGCCTGCACCCCAGTTGTTGATCTTCCAAAGTTCAACACCGTTTGATGCATTGACACAGCGCAAGTACGAGCCACGCCACAGGGGTTGAGTGGGAGAGTGTTCGCTAGAGGTCAAGTATAGTTTGCCGTCTGCAACGCAGGCGATGCCGATGGGGTAATTACCATATGGAGATTCATCGCCGTATTGAGCAGCAGTGTAGTTCCAGAGAAGTTCACCGGTTTTAATATCGTAGGCATTCATTATGCCGCCGTAACCAAGCGATAGCAGTTTACCTTGGTATATGTTGTAGGATAATCCGTAGAAGTTCATTTGCGATTCAGGCGTACTTGTCTTCCACAATTGCTGCATCGTGTCGAGGCTGTAGCACCACCAGTTCCTTGAAAGAGATTCACTGTAGAGGAAAACGCCATCTTCAGGGTCAACAACAGGTCCACTCATAGCGCCACTTGTGAATGTACCAAATGCTGATAGGCTGTTGTAAGTTGTCTCTGGAGGCGTGAATTTGCGGTTCCAAAGGGTAGCACCCATTGGGCCCTTTGAGGGGTCAAGATTCAACGCCCAGAGGTTGCCTTGAACGATTGTTTCGTTGGGGGAGTTCTTTCCGGCTGTGCCGCCGATAATCATGTTGCCTTCGCGAACTGCATAGATGGTACCTGAAATGTCACTGCCTATGGATACGTTTAATGAGTAGCCGTTGTTGCCGTCGAAGGTTTTGTTAAGTGTAGGTCGCCACATCCAATAGTCGTTACTGGCGAAGTATGGCTTGTACCAGATGGCTTGGCTGGTGTTCCAAACTTGCAGGTAATTTTTGGGGTTGGTGGTGTTTCCGTAGTTTTGTATGTGGTATGCGGTTATGCTTCCGTCTTTGCCATAGACTTGGTCGTAGCTGACAAAGAAGCCTCCGCCGCCTGTTGCCCAGCTGGGTATGTTGTTAATGCTACAGATGTAGTTGCTTGAGTATGCATCAAACATCATCCAAGACGCATTGGGGTTGGGTGTGCCAAAGAAGTCTGCGTAGGGTTTGCTCCATAGATAGGGGAAGCCGCCGTGTTGGTTAGGTGACTCGTAATCGTAGATTTGTCCAAAAGAGAGCGCTTCGCCTGCGATGCTGCCTGATGAGGAGAAACCGCCGCCTGTTCCAACGACTGGGCCCGTGGTGTTGTGGAAGTAGAGGGTTTCGCCAGTGTATAAGTCAAGGCAGTACCAGCCTTCTCGGGGCAGTGATTGAACGTTGTAGAACACTTTGCCGTCAAGAATTATTGGGGGCGTAAAGGATAGACCTTCGTAGTGCGCAGTTTGATATCCTGTTTCGCCGAATCGTTCGTCCATGATGCCGCCAGACCACATGGGTGTTGCCCATAAAATGTGGGCGCTTTCAGGTCCTAGTCCGTAACCGAAGTTTTGTGTTGGACCATTTACTTGGGCTGCTCCAGCTAACCAGTTGCCAGCTAGCACATACTGGTTTCTGCTCATAGCGTTTATGGGGCGTGTCCAATAGCTGTCAGGTAGTGGTGCTTCAGGCCACATGGGGATTGGAGCTTCTTGCACTGTTAGGGTTATGGGGTCGCTTTGGCTGGCGAGGTAGGTGTCGTTCATATTGTTGTATCCAGAACTCATTGCACCAAATCCTGGAGGTAAGCCGTTAGGTGAACCGTCAATTTTCTTTGAATCCATGCGAGCGACGATAGTGTAGTCTCCAACTTCAGTAGGTGAGAAAGTTGTCCATGAACCGCCGACTGGGTCGGAAAGGAAGGGCCCCAGTGTTGATTCGACTCCGGCAGGTGAGGTTATGTCAATCCAGAATGTCCATGCGTCGCCATACTTGCCCTGCGCTGTAGGTGGCACTGCATTGCTCCAGAAGACTATGACTGTTGTTTGTCCAACGCCTATGACTTCGTTTGTGACTGCAACGTATGTCCAAGTTGGCACATTCCATGGAGGGGTGTGTGCCTCAGTGAGGGGTAATGCAATCATCGAAATTGTTATGGATAACATTAGGCTCAACGCGAATGTTAACATTATTTTCTTTTTTTGCATAATTTTTCGCCTTTTTCTGTGTTAGCCACTTTTTGGTTTTTTCTATAAAAGTAAGCGCCGTAAGTTTGTTTAACATAGCCTGTCGTAAGAGAGTAAGCTGACAAGCGTTTAACGGAAATTAATAAATATATAATCAGTTGATACACGAAAAGCAGAGGCAGGGCTTTGAAGGGGTTAGGTGAAGCTCAAACTCTGATGAATCTGGGTTTGACTGCATCTCAAGGCAAGGTGTACCTTGCGCTTCTACGATTAAGAGGCGGCTCAAAAGGGACAATCATTGCAAAATTTGCTGGTGTCCCTCGACAAGACGTCTATCGGCTTCTAGATGAGCTACAAGCCTTGGGCATTGTCCAGAAGACACTGGCTAGACCCGCAAAGTTTCGCAGTGTTCCCCCACAAGAAGCGGTTAATATTCTTCTACAAAGAAAAATCGGCGACTTCGACGAATTAAAAGATCAAGCCCAACAGTTTGTTCAAAGAGCCACTCTAAACTTAAATGAAATACCCCTCCTATCCGAAGAGGAACAATTCGCATTAATCACCGAACGAGAAGCCATCATCAACAAGATAAAAGAAGAATTGGATAACCTCCAGCACACCGTTGACTGCGTCGCTTCAATTAATGAGGTCCTGCCGTGGTTTGATTTTTTGTCGGGTTCCGTTGATTCTTTGTTGAACAGGGGTTTAAAAGTCCGTTGGATTACAGCGATACCCGACAGGAACCAGTTGCCCAAACAGTACCAAAATTGCCTAAAATACCGCAATTTCAACATCAAATATCTGTCAAGCCCCCTAAAGCCTAAATGCGTAATTTTCGACGGCAAAGTAGTCCTGTTAAGCACTTTCACAGGCTCCAGTTTCATGCATTTGCCCTCATTATGGTCAAATAACGAGTCTTTACTAAACGTCGTGATGGGTTATTTTGAAGCTTGCTGGAAAAACGCTACTCTACATTACCCAGTAGAAAATAAAAAATGTGTAGAAATGTTCACAACAAAAAGATAACCAACCCGTTTGAGTACTCAGCACGTGATTGTGTCGTCTACATTACAAATAGTAATCTGCCGCTTCTTCAGCGACCCTTGCCTTTGCGGTCCTTTTTCCAAAGTAGAGATTGATTAAACGGGCAATTAAAATCGCGATGTACAAAACGCCCACTATGGGTTCTATCATGACTATTGACTGAGCTTGTAAAGTAATTGGAGTTAAAACGCCGCCAACGCTGGTTAGTACATAATAACTAAAGTAAATAAAAACTGGAAAGCCCAACGTACCTTCGGGGGTTACAACCACAAATGACCCCGGAGTAACCAGTTCTACTAAGTGATAAAATGAACCCCACGTCAACCCTATTAACAGGTATGTGGCGATACCGCCCCAGATATAGTCAGAAGTGAAATGCTCTTCAACTTTGTTTGTCGCTAAGTCAGCAAAGATAATAATGGTTACCGACGCTAAAGTTAGCGAGGTTAGAATTCTGTTAACTAATTCAGTTGTATCTGTTGCGAGGATAATGTTTAGAGCAATCGAGAAAAGAGTTGCACATATGAGCAATAAACAAATTTTTCCACCAACCCTTACGCGGTAAACAGAGAAGCTGATGGTGATTAAAATGAAGGCTACCCAGAACCCAAGTATCAGTCGACCAAAGGCGTATTGAGTGAAGGTATAGGGAATTATGATTAGAAAAATCATGATAGATATGCAAACTAGCAGATATTTTGTTCTAGCAAGCCAACTTCGAATTTTACACCAAGAAAGCCCTTTTAACATTGCCCACCGCCTAAAAAAGAAGTTAACAGAGCCAGAAAAGAGCACTATTCTTTTCAAAGAACTCTGCGTTTGTGGGTTTTTAAACATTTAACCATTTCACCAAAGCCTCATTTGCAGGTCTATCAAAAGGTAGAAAGATATGATTGTGCGCTCACAATAACAAATTTTTATCCGTAAGCAAGCATGTCCCCTTTTAGGCATTGCATACCGTTTTTTTGGGTTCAACTATGACCAAAGATGACACATCTATTTTTTCGTCAGCATCTCATCTTGTAAGAGTACTCATCCTAGCAGCCATCATAGGCGCAATAACTAGTCTACTAACAATCGTTTACCTGTTTATTGTTAGCTGGGGCGAAGCATTCTTTGAAACACCACCTCAAGGACTGCAGATAGAAATGTTTTGGCCCCTTATTCTGCTGACTATAGGCGGAGTAGTTGTTGGGTTAACTATCAAATATGCTGGAGAACACATCCAGTTAGGGTCAACCCAAAAAGAGTTCACTGAAAAAAAAGGACGCTTAGATTACCGCCATTTACCGAGCATAGTAACGCAATGTGTACTTTCTCTGTGGAGTGGGGCTTCAGTTGGTCCAGAAGGGGGACTGGCAGATGTAGGCGGTGGCACGGCTACGCTGCTTGCAGAAAAGCTCAAGATTAGAGCAAGCTCGATAATTTTTGTAACTTACTGCGGTGTGGCGGGCAGTTTCGGGTCTTTTTTTGGGAGCCCACTTATAGGCGCTTTCGTAGCCATGGAGTACCTGTTTATCCAAGGAATACCCTATGTTGAATTGCTTGTCCCCGGATTAGTCTCAGCAACTGTGGGCTACTTGGTTTATTATCATGTTTTCAACATTACCATTTCAGGAATTTTGATCTTCCCAGAATATGCCTCACCATTATTCATTGATCTCCTTTGGGCACTTGTGATAGGAGTAATTGGCGGGTTTTTTGGGGTATATTACAGGTGGCTGTATGCAAAACTCGAAAAGCACCTGTTCAACAGACTAAAAAGCAGCCCAATTAAAAGAGGTTTAATTGGAGGAGTAACTGTGGGTCTTATTGGCTCGTTTGTTCCCTTACTACTCCACTCAGGTCAAACCGAAATAGTTAGCATTCTATTCCAAAGCAGCGCGTACACGGTTGGTTTTCTACTGCTTCTCATGATAGGCAAATCTTTTGTAACAGCAATATCGTTTAACACAGTTTTTAAGGGAGGACCAGTTTTTCCCTATCTATTCATGGGCGGCACAATGGGTTTAGCTATCACCCAATTGTTACCCTTTATTCCGCAAGGTGTCGGAGTCACCGCGGGCATGGCAGCCGTTGCTAGCGCCCTCTTTCCCTTACCTATTTCAGTAATTCTCCTTGTTTCATTGATGTCCCAAATCAACTTGATTCCCATGATAGCCATAGCATCAATTGTTGGCTTTCTAATTAATCGGTATATGACTAAATTTGTAGCCGCCAAGTAACTAGCTGACCAATCAATTAGGCACTTGCCTTGAACCATCAGTACAAAAAGAAAATATACTCGAATTAATATTGAAACAATAGGTCACTTTTTTGGAAGATAATACACGTCTAGCACTTATTCGCACCTTACTTGCTGCAGAAAGAAATTACTTAGCCATAGAAAGAACGCAACTATCCCAGTTACGCACCGGTTTATCGCTTGCCGTTATCGCCCCCTCGGCTGCAGCAACCTTGTCATACGCTTTTAGTTATTTTCCCGAAAGCATCCAAGTCGAGATCATATTTTATATCTTTTTTACAGCACTCACAGTATTTGGAACATACATGAGTATTTCGGCATACCGAAAATTGAGTAAGACAAGAAAAGTTCAAAAAATAATCCGAAATAGACAAACAGAAGTCATGTCACAAACAGAATTTTTAGAGCAATATTTCAAAGATATCCTGATAAAAAGCTAAAAGGCTAAGCATTGCTGAGAAAAAGATTCCACGATTATTTGTGCCAAAGCTCCATAATATCTGAAGCAGGATAACCCGCGCGCAACAAATCTGCCATAATTTGCATTGGTTCTTTTGTATGCGTAAAAAAATCTTTCAACCCTACGCACAACCAATTCAGGTTTTCTTCGCCATCAAGTGTTCTTAGAACACGATTTTTTGGGCATTCCCCGTAACAAGTAAACAAGAACTCGCATGCTCGACAGTAATGGGGAATTTTTTTCCATTTGGCATCTCCAAAATTCTTTTGTTTACTGCTAAAAACAAGGTCCGCCAATGGAGTGTCTAGTATATTCCCTAAAAGGTAGTTTGGTTCTACAAAGTGGTCGCAGCTATAAACGTCGCCGTTATGTTCGAGAGCGACACCCTCCCCACATTTGGGGCTCAATATACAAAGAGACGAATAACCCCGAACATACGAGCATAACACGCCATCGAAAAACTGAATAAACATCTTGCCAACATCGTGAGCTATCCATTCATCAAAAATATCAATTAAAAACCGCCCATACTGATTCGGATTCACCGAGCGATCAGTAATACAGTTGCCTTCTTGGTTTCCTGTTTCATTGTCTCTCTCAACAATAGGAATAAACTGCAGAAAAGGCGTTTTTAATTCATCACGAAAAAAACGGTAAACTTCAAGCGGGTGCTGGCTGTTTACTGCGTTAATGGTGCAGAGAATATTAAATTCAACGTTGTGTTGCCGCATCAGATGGACGCTACGGAGTACCTTGTCAAAAACAGAATTGCCCAGTTTGTCTTTTCGGTAAGCATCATGCATTTTTTTGGGACCATCAACGCTTAAACCCACCAAAAAATTATTATCATGCAAAAAACGGCACCATTCATCATCAATCAAAACACCATTGGTTTGTAAAGTATTCTCAACCGTCACGCCAGAGCGAACTGTCTGCTTTATTACGTCCATGGCGCGGCGAAAAAAGTCTAAACCCATCAGTGTGGGTTCGCCGCCCTGCCAAGCAATAGTTACAGTAGGTGACGTGTGAGCCTCTATGGTTTGGTGGATGTATTTTTCCATGATTTCCAATGACATTTGGAAGTTACTGTTGGGGTACAGTTGCTTCTTTTTTAAATAGAAGCAGTAATCGCAGTTTAGGTTGCACATAGAACCCGCAGGCTTAGCCATGACGTGAAAAGCCCGAACTGCTTGCTCTCTTTGAGTCATCATCAAATCTCAAGATTAGTTATGGTTAGTGTAGACCAGCTCCATTTGCATCCTTTAACTGCTCCATCACGCGATCCAAATTAAACGCGGCAGGTTTCTGACGGGGGGGAAACTCTTTAAAACTCTGAATCATTTCTGCCACATATGCTTGAGCTGGAACAACCAAAAACGCATGCTCAATAACCCAATCCCAATACGTATTTGAGTTCTCATCTGCACGCTCAAAGGGATCTCGGCGCAAATTAAAAATCTTCGGAACCCGCAACGGAACAAAAGGCTCAGCCCACAACGCCAAAGTTTTAGCTCGTTGCTCCATAAAAACCAACTTCCAATCATTATACCTAAGTGCCACAAGCTGACCATCATCATCGATATAGAAAAACGATTTGCGGGGGCTTTCTTTTTCTTGCCCCATAAAGTAAGGCAACATGTTGATGCCATCGATGTGTACTTTAAACTTCTTTGAACCCGCAGTGTAACCTTGTAGTAATTTTTCTTTTACGTTCGGCTCTCCTGAAGCTGCTAAAAGCGTTGGAAGCCAATCCTGATGAGAAACAATACCATTTAAAACCAGACCTGCAGGAAACTTGTTGGGCCAGCGAGCAAAAGCGGGAACGCGCCAAGCGCCCTCCCAGTTAGTGTTTTTCTCGCTCCTAAAGGGAGTTATCCCACCATCAGGCCACGCATTGTAGTGAGGACCATTATCTGTTGAATACATTACCAAAGTGTCTCCCGCTATGTCTAATTCGTCGAGTTTACCCAGAAGTTTACCGATGTTTTCATCGTGGGCAACCATCACATCATTATAAAATCCGCCTTTGCCACTTTTACCCAAATGCTTCGCTGCGGGATGAGTTCTAAAATGCATAGCTGTAGTGTTATACCAAACAAAAAATGGTTTTCCCGACTTTTTAGTGTCCTCAATAAATCTGAGGGCATTCTCAGTTATTTCATCATCAATAGTCTCCATTCGTTTCTTATTCAACGGTCCAGTGTCGTCAATTTTGCCGCCAGCAAAACTATGCAGAACCCCACGAGGACCAAACTTTTTTCTAAATTCGAAATCTTTAGGATAATCAGGGTCTTCAGGCTCCTCCTCCGCGTTTAAATGGTACAAGTTTCCAAAAAACTCATCAAACCCATGATTTGTGGGCAAAAAGTCGTCACGGTCGCCTAAATGGTTTTTACCGAATTGCCCCGTGGCGTAGCCTAATGGTTTAAGCAATTCAGCGATTGTTGGATCTTCCGGTCGTAATCCCAAGTCAGCGCCAGGCATTCCCACCTTTGTTAAGCCAGTTCTAACAGGGTTTTGACCAGTAATAAATGCGGCACGTCCAGCAGTACAACTTTGTTGACCATAATAGTCCGTGAAAGAAATTCCTTCGTTAGCTATGCGGTCTATATTGGGCGTTTGATACCCCATTTGAGCTCTGCTGTTGTAGCTGATGTTCCACCAGCCGATGTCATCGCCCCACATTACAAGAATATTAGGTTTGGTATTTTGACTCACGCACAATCACCTAAAAAAACTCAAAAAAGACATGTACCATTGGGCTGTATCGGGTACTTAATGATTTGTGGTTACCTTATCACAGTACAACCCGTAGGGACAAACACAGCAGACCCTTTGACCTGCCAATTGGGCAAGTAAAAAACGAAAATGAAATGCTGAAAGAAGACTCCAGCAGACAACTCTAAGCAAACGGGCAAGCGCCCACTCGCTTAATTTTTTGAATTAACACTTTTTCTCTTCGGTTTTAGCGAAATCTTCCTTGAATTTCTTAATTCCAATGTCAGTCAACGGATGATTCCACATCTTAGCTAAGACATCGGCAGGTATCGTTGCAATATGAGCACCAGTTTTTGCTGCTTCCAAAACATGAACCGGATGCCTAATGCTGGCAACAATTACTTTGGTCTTAAAGCCATAGTTCTTGTAAATTTGCATTATATCCCGAATTAGGTCCATTCCATCTTCGGATATGTCATCTAGTCTCCCGATAAAAGGCGAAACGTAGCTTGCACCAGCCTTCGCTGCAATTAGCGCTTGATTTGCACTAAAAACCAACGTTACGTTTGTTTTAACTCCCTTTCCTTCGAGGATTTTTGCAGCTTTAATTCCTTCCTGAGTAAACGCAATCTTTACTACGACATTTTTTGCCCATTTCGAATATGCTTCTCCCTCACGAACAATCTCATCGCAAGTATCAGCATTTCCTTCAACTGAAATAGGACCAGTTATTACTTTTGCAATCTCAGCAATTATCGCTTGTTGACTTTTTCCACCCTCTTTTGCAATAAGAGTTGGATTTGTTGTAACTCCATCGACAACGCCAAGTGCTGCGGCTTTTTTAATCTGTTCAACATTTGCAGTATCTAAAAAGAATTCCATCTTTTCTACCTCAAATAAACTAAAGTTATAATGATCAACTACTCTCCTCATTCATCACGCGCAATTCTTTTTTGTAGTTCTCACGAACGAATTCGGCAATTCCTTCGGAGTCAAGACCAAATTTTTTCATAAGTTCAAGTGGTTCTCCTGATTCGCAAAATATATCTTTTATCCCAAGGCGCCTTAACGTGCAAGGGGTCGACTTTCCCGATTCACTTAAAACTTCTGCAATAGCGCCTCCGAGCCCACCTGTTATTTGATGATCCTCCACACTAACTATAAAGCCAGTTTGTTTTGCCCAAAAATTAATCATGTCCTTATCAATTGGCTTAATTGTATGACAATCAATCACTGCGCACGAGATTCCTTCGGATTCAAGTTTCTCCGCGGCAATTATGGATTCATACACTTGGGGTCCACATGCAAAAATTGCAACATCTTTGCCATCGCGATAAAGGTTTGCCTTCCCAATGGTAAAAGGAGTTAAATGTGTGGTAAATACGGGCATTTTCTCTCGGCAAGATCGGATGTATACGGGACTTTTTATTTTACTTGCCTCAATGGTTGCTTTCCTTGCCTCTTCATAATCGGCTGGAACAATAACTATCATGTTTGGAAGAACACGAGTAATTGCAATGTCTTCTAAGGCTTGGTGAGACGCTCCGTCGGGTCCAACTGTGACGCCAGTATGGGAACCGTGCAATTTTACGGGCACATTATTGTAGCAGATTGAAACACGAACCTGATCCCAATTTCTTCCAGGCGAGAAAACGGCATAAGCGGAGATAAAAACTGTTTTTCCTAATGAAGCGATTCCTGCAGCAACACCGGCCATATTCTGTTCAGAAACGCCAACTTGAACAAATCGATCAGGATATTTTTCAGCAAACCAATGAGTACGGGTACTTTCAGAAACATCAGCAGTTAATACCCATAGGTTAGGATTTTCAGCACCTACTTCTACTAATGCTTTACCAAATCCGTCGCGACTTGGTTTTTTATTCTGGGGAGCGTCAATATTCTCAATTAGCCCCATTTGACTATTAATTTTTGATGAATTTACCATTTTAACACCATGAAACATTTCTGAATTATTTTTTGGTCTACTCGCTCTCTCCATTGCGATAGAACTTTCTCTCCTCTTCAAGATCTTCTAAGGCGGTTAATGCTTCTTTGTCACCCGGTGATTTCCCATGCCATTCCGTGATAAATTCCATGAATGAGATGTCTTTTCCAGGAACGGTATGTGCGATGATCATGGTTGGTTTATCGATTACCGTTTTGGCTTCATTACATGCTGAAATTATTTGTTGAATATTATGGCCATCTATGTTGATTAAGTGCCATCCGAAGGCTCTATATTTTTCTTCAAGGGGTTCTAGTGGAAGAACGTTTTCAGTAAATCCATCGATTTGAATATTGTTTCGGTCCATTATTACAGTTAAATTTCCAAGTTTAAATTTAGCGGCTAAGAGCGCAGCTTCCCAGATTTGTCCCTCGTTATGCTCACCATCTGAACAAACGCAGTAAACACGCCATTTCTTTTTTTCTCGCTTTGCAACTAACGCCATCCCGACTGCAATTGATAGCCCTTGTCCAAGAGGACCGGAACTATTCTCGATTCCAGGCAGGGTATCTTTATGGGGGTGTCCTTGTAATCTTGAACCTAATTTTCTGAGAGTCATTAACTCTTCTTTGGGGAAATATCCTGCCTCAGCTAAGGTAGCATACAATCCGGGGCAAACGTGTCCATTTGACAAAATAAAGCGATCCCGACCGTCCCAATTCGGATTTTTCGGATCATGATCTAAAACATTAAAGTAAAGCGCAGTAAACACGTCAGCTAGACCCATTGAACCTGCAGGGTGACCTGATTTAGCTGCATGAAGCATCTTAACAATATTTTTTCGGATATTATTTGATAATAAATAGAGTTCGGTTATATCAGTAACTTTTACGGTTCCAATCGTTGGTAGATCAAGAAGTGTTTGTTTTGGAGGTTCAGTAATTAGTTTGGGAACAGCAACACAGGCGACTGGTTCCTCTAAACGACAAGCTTGTAATTTATTGTAACCTCGAATCCCTGAATCGTAGATGCTCTTGACGGCTTCAGGAATATTTTCTGCAGCAAAAATTGAACTTGAAGCTGCAAGGATGTTTGCTCCTGCTTCACTAGCCCTCTCGGAAGTGGCAGGATTTATTCCGCCATCAACTTCAATTTTGAGGTCGGGGAATTTTTCTCGAAGCGTACGGATTTTTGATTCGACGTCAGCAATGTACTTTTGACCGCTAAAACCAGGGTTGACGGTCATAACTAAGACTTGCTTGACCTCATTATCATGAATATAGGGATATAGTTTTTCGATGGGTGTCGGCGGATTAATAGCAAGACCTATTTTTGCACCCAAAGCGTGTGCCTTTTTTATTTCGTTCCAATCAGCAATGGTCTCGACATGAACTAAATGAGTGTGTTCGCCAGGAATTTTCGAAATCCATTTTTCAGGATTCTTTACCATCCAGTGGAATTCGTATGACATTCCTGAGGGAAGGTCTGTTAGGCTTTCAAGTCCGATTGTGCCATTAGGGACGAATTCATTGTCCATAATATCTATGTGCACGGTTGTTACACTGGGTTTAACTTTCTCGATGTGTGCTATCAGTTCTTCTCGGTTTTTCACCAAGATTGCGGGTATAACTTCTACGTCCATCTGAATCAACTATTAAATCTCAGTTTTGTCGGATTTACTCGCTTTTTTAGCCTGCGTGTTACAACATGAACGCAACTAGCTTTTAAGCCTTGTTTGACTAGATTACCGCTTCACTGGGTTTTCCAGCTACTTTTCGTATTCGCTCTTTTGCGTTTAAAACAAAACGACATTGAGAGCGCACAAAACCTCGCCCTGATGTTAACGTCAAAGGAGAAACTTGCAGGCGCGAGTTTTTATAGCCAAGTTGATTTTGATAGAACAACCTTACATTTTGGGCAAATCGATAAAACAGCTTCGCCACTAACGATTATTTCGGGTACGCCTTCGTTGTTGCATTTTGGACAACTGCAAATTCTTGAGCCCAATTTTTCTCGCCAATCGCTGTTTTTATTTCTAACTATGGTTAGATCTGAATTATCGCTTTTTCATCAAAGTCTTATTATATTTTTTCCATTTTACAGTAAAATAGGGTTTTCGCGGGTTTTCCTCACGGATGATGAGGGAGAAAGTGAAGTGTTGTTTTACTTCACGGTAAAAAGTCTTTTAGCCGCTTTTTTATACTCACTACTGCCGCAGGACTGGGCACGCTGTCGCTAACTACAATTTCTTTTGCACCTGCAGCTCGAATTCTGTCAAATGCACACCCAACTAGTAGCCCATGAACTGAAGCGCAAACGATTTTTTTGGCACCTGCCTTTTTACATACTTGGGCGGCCTTAACCATTGTCTCTCCGCTAATGATCATGTCGTCAATTAAAATTACGTCTCGACCAGCGATGTCTGCATCAAGTTTTTCGGAAGTGATTTGCCTAAAAGCAATGGGTCCATGGATGTACTCTCCGAGAGTTTTTTCCATACTAACGCCGCCCAATTTTTCAACGAAGTGAGCGGCACCTTGATCGGGGGCAATAAAAACAGGATCAGATACACGCGGCTTAACATATTCAAATAGATCGTTAACAATCGATCGGTTATCAATATCTAAACCTGCGACATTCTTTTTGCCGCTAGACTCCAAAAAGTGACAATTAAACGTAACGAGCTCATCAAGACCAGCACTCAACAGCAGTTTGATAGCCATCGTCGCCGAATCAGTCTCTCCAGGTCTAGATAGCTCATCCTGCCTCGAGTATGGAAGGTACGGGATGATTGCAGTTACTTTTGCTGCAACTGGTTTCACAGCGCTTAAAATTTGGAAAAACTGCAGGAGACGTGAATCTTGGTCGGGATAGCACCTGTGCAGAATTGTGACATGTTTTTCTTTTAGATTTTCAATTTGGGGAATGTAAATGTAATTCTCGCAATCATGAAATTTTTTTATCTCAACATTTGGTTCCGCGAGATCCGAACAAGTCGGGCTGACGAGCAGAAATTTTTCCATACCCCCTAAGTAGATAGATCAGTATAAAAAGGCTATCATGCTTGATTTGAAAAATCCAAAAAAGAACTTTTACGGTTAAAAGTGATGCCACCGCCGAAAGTATGTATTCCAGAGGCGCAGTTATACCGTAAAAAATCTCTCAGCATTACTGCATTATTGTTTGTTTGCCTTATGGTCGCTTTATTGACAGATGTGCAGGCGGTTGAACCCCAAGATATTCCCCGCGATTTCCCTTTTTTTAAACCACTATCAGGGTCATTGTTATGGTGGGGGCGAAGGAGTGGGATGAGGATTCTATCAGTAACCAATTTTCACTTTTCGGGGATAAATTGGATAGTAAAAGGTCTTGGATAAATCTGGAAGAAGACGAAATTAAAGATGTTGAAAAAGGCAAAAGCGCGCTAAGGCAACATTTGAAAACTTAGGGCTTTTTTTTGATTCCCTAAAATTACATTTTAGGAAAATAGAACATATTTTGAGACTAAAATAGAGCAAATTCTTTAAAAAAATCACAAACCTTTTAAATAAAAAGCATAAAACATCAGTAATAATCGGGAGTTGAATCAATCGTCCATTAAGTTAGAAGAATGGTGCACCCTTTATCCACCAGGACATATTCCGCAAGGCCAACTATTTGGTTATGAAAACCAAATGAAAGCATTGAAAACCATCTCGATCAATCAGGGCATCTGCCATAAGGTACTGTTTTTTGGGGTGCCTGGAAACGGTAAAACCAACTTTTCAGCCGCGCTTGCCAATTCCTTAAGTGAAGAGGGAAAAATGCACTATGCTTTAGAGATGATTTCCTCCGATAAAATTCCAGCTGAGCTTCGTGATTCAGATCTACTCATTAGAAGTCTCGAAAGAGCAGTAGGGGAAGCACTTAAACAGCAACCCGTCATCATTTGCTTTGACGAAATTGATTTTATGACACCAAAGTTAAATACGCCCGGACTCACCCCTCACATGGCCTCATTGTGTGCTTGGGTAAGACGTTTTCTGAACAATGACAACGTCAAATCCTCAAAAGCACTAATTGTAGGAGTAACAAATAACCCATCGATGATTGAATTATCGGTAATAAATCGTTTTAAAACGGGAATCTATTTTGAGCCAACGCCCCCCGCCATCATAGAATTAATAATTAAAAATAATTTGACGACTAACAAAGAAGTTAGTGACAAATTTTTGAGAAAAGTAAATGGATTGGGTTTCTGGCCGATGGGAAGAGATGTCATGAACTCTTGCATGTCAACAAAAGAGTGCTACGACGGCGACATCACCAAAATTCCAACAGAAATGGTAGCCAGTACGATGGTCGCTACTATTGGGATGCCCCTTCCTAAAAGAGCAATAGACGAGTTCGAGCACGATGAAGCCAACCTGATTGAACAAAGCAAAAGATACACTATTCCATATTGGATTGATTTCTATGAAAAAATTAAAGCCTAAAAAAATGAAATACATATTCCATATCAACGGTGTTTATATGCAAGTATGCTTACTCTTCACTCAAGCAAGCAAAAACTTAAAAAATCCGATACGACTATTAGGGTTGTTTTATTGGATGAAAATTCCGGGGGCCCACTTTCACAACATAGAGCGATTTGGAGGGTTTGGATTTGAGTAAAAAAGAAGCCATTACACTAATCGGTGATTATAAACAGTTTGATCAAATTCCAGATAAGCCTCTTTTTGGTTATTCAGAACAGATGCAGGTGGGTCTTGCACTAGGCACGGAAGTAGCACGCGGCAGTTTCAAATCGGTTTTCGTTTTTGGCTACCAAGGGATAGGCAAAAAAGCTTATCCAATCGCACTGGCAAACGAGTTAAACAAAAGGCTTAATCTGAGATTCTCTTATCTCGGGATACATTGCGAGAAGTTTCTACTTGAAATCAGGACTGCAAATCAAGCAAAAGAAATACTTGAGAAAGCTCAGGAACTTATAGCACAAAACAAACCCATTATTGTAGCCATTGACGAGATTCACTATTTATCTCGTGAAAATGTCAGGTTGAACCCAGTTTTTTCGACTTTGCATATTTGGCTGACACTTTTACTAAAGCGGTCACTACCGAAAGTCATGGTTATGGGCATAACGGAGCGTCCCAGTTTGGTTGATAAAAGCGTGGTTGAAGGATTTTCTGTCCCACTTTACTTTGATATTACTTCACGTAAAATGATTTCCCAAATTATAAAGAGCTATTTAAAGAACAAAAAAGGTCAAGTTGTCGCAACTGAATTATTAGGTCAACTTGATGACCTTAGCATTATGCCTGTAAGCGCTGACGTGATAAGAGCTCTTTCAGCCCTGAAAGGCGAAACATTTGAAAACCTCTCGGAAGACGACACTGTAAAAGCAATTCGAAGCTATTTAGAGCAATATGTTTCAAAAGACGCTGTTGAAGAATACACCAAAGCTAACCATGAACTGATTCATCTTTCCCGCAATTATACAATACCTTACTACGCCAAACTCAAAGAAAATATAGCAAACTAGGGTAAACAATTTTCTATAGCTGAATTTGAATGCTATTTCAGTGCCAGTTCTAATAATATCAATAGCAAATCTTTGTAAGTAGTTAAAGCCAGTTCGCATATCTTCTAAAGCCAACCTTTTTTGGACTTTGAAAGCTGCAATAATGCTGTTACCTTGTTTGACTATGTCACTTGCCATTGGTTCTCTGAATAAGTGTGGCCAAATTGTTTGGCTTGTGCTTGGCACGATTGTGAACACTGCGCGGTCGCTAAGATGCTTATTGGGGGAAAATCTGTAATAGCCAAAAACGCTTTTTCAAGAAGGAAGCCAGAACTTTGGCGTCGGATTTAATTCATACAGGTATTCAAGGAAGTTCAAAATATTTTGGGTCAGTGTGTCAGAGAGGGAGAAGGCTTTCAAAGCTTTTGAGGGCTCGGCGGTAAAAAAAATTGAAGTATTAGCGAGAGTTATGCCGCATTTTTTACAAAACAGCGAGTTCTTTGAGTTTTTAGTTTCGCAACTGGGGCATTTCTTGTGTTTACGTTTTTTTCTCCACGCTAAACGTTACGTTTAGCAAGCTTCCCCCTATTTTAAAACGCTCTATTGTAATCCATAAAATCTCTGCTACGTTTGCCACAAAACCGCATAAGTGAGAGAACAGCTAGTGCGCTTAGCATGAAATATTAATCTTTAATGGAGTTGGCTTTTTCGAGGGCTAAACCAATTTCTTCTTCATCGATGACTGTTTCTCGGTTTGCCCCAAAGGCATTACCTCTAACACAAGTCAAGATTATACCTCCGTCCACGCCAAAGGTATTACTAAATATTCTACGGAAATTAGGCTACGAAAAAAGGGCAGTAATGATTCGTAAAAATTATGGCGCCGCCGAAAGGACTCGAACCTTTGACCTACTGATTAACAGTCAGTTGCACTACCGGGCTGTGCAACGGCGGCAAAGCATCACTGCTTCTGCCACACCAGATTTCACATAACATATTTAAGCATACCGTCGACCCTGCGAAGAGTGTTAAGTAACAAACTTTGATTGATAGAGGAGCAATTCAGAAAGTTCTTGCGCGTTTACCTCGGCAACATCGCTGCGAAGGGCAAAGTTATTAGGAAAAACGTTGCCAATAAAACGTTCATGCAACCCGATTGTGAGCCATCCCGGAGAGCGCTTTTATGAATATATTTATCATAATGCCTTTCGACAAGAAATTCGATGATGTATACGCTCAAATTAAGAATACAGTCCAAACAGCTATCACGCAAGAAGGAACGCGATGCTATCGCTTAGACGAGGTAAAGTCTGCGGGCAGAATAACAATTGACTTAGTTTCCGAGCTGAAGCAAGCAGCTCTTTGCATAGCCGATGTAACAGGAAATAACCCAAATGTAATGTGGGAATTAGGATACGCGATGGCTCTCAATAAACCAACGATTGTTCTTTCCCAGTCATTTGAGAAAATGCCTTTTGACATAGCTGACCTGAGGACTATCAAATATGACCCTCAGAATCTGTTGACCATTAAGGTTCGATTGCTTGAGGCAATTAATATGACGTTTAGTCGTTATGAAATGAGAGTTGGCTCCAGGATCATTAATGCCCTTGAAAAGGCACCTTATGGGATAGCGGTTACTGGTTCTAGTAAGGTTACACCTGCACTATGCGTGGACAAAATCCAATCCACCCTATCAAATTACATAAAGACAAATACCGTTTGGTTTGTCGGGTCAAATGGTGCTTGCGATGAAGCAGCAGCTGAGTATTTAGGTAGCCTGAAGCAGAAGGTAACGATAATCAGCTATGACAAGTTTGACATTTCAGACAGAATGCTTAAAATCATAGAAAAATTCGATTTCAAATTTCTATCAGCCGAAGACCAACCGATCCCTAAAAACATAAGTATGCCCTCAAAACGCGATTTCTTGTTTGCTCAGATGGCTGACCTGATGCTTATAGCTTGGGATGGTCAAAGCGCTAAGACGCAGGAATTGATTAACTGGTGCAGGATTCAACACAAAGATCATTTTATTTGCTACGTGTAAACTTGAATAAAGTTAATTCATCAGAACGGGGTAAACCAAAAAGAGGACCGTAAGGTTGCTGTCTGGCGGTTATTCGATCTGTCTAACCTTATATTTTGCGATAGCAGAGAAGCCCTTGTAGAATTCCTTAGTTATGCGTTTGTACCATTTATCTGAAAATGACCAATCAAGCAGGTTATCAACCCAGTAAAAATCGTGTTCAGCACATTGAATCAGGAGCTGCTTATGTAGGCTGCTGAGTTGGGTGTTTGTGAACCAGTCTTCGCTTTTGAGTTTGCCCAACGGTACAAAGAAGAGGGGTACAATGAGGCTTCGCATGCCCTTGAGGTCATCGACTAAATCCATTGTTTTGGCTACGTCTTCTTCTTTCTCGTCAGGCAACCCAACAATAATGGTGCAGGCTGGAACCAACTTGTAATCATGCATAAGCCCCATGCCCTCGACGACAACTTCGTGCCATTTGTCCGCGCTAAACGGATGTGCCTTTGCGGGCATAATCTTCTTGGCTACTTCGGGTGAACCTGTCTCAATTCCGATTTCTGCGCCCCACCATGATTGTTTTTGAAGAATAATTTCTGAGAGTTTTGAAAAAAGTTTGGGCGCTGAAGCCACTGCCGCTAAGGAGGCATGACTCCAACTGATGCTGTCAACTTTATTCATCACCATCTCATGTAGCCGAATAAGTTTTTCATCGTTGGGCACAGTATTATTGGAGCCATAGAGCATGACATCTTCGGAGTGGAGGCAAGCACCCGTGACTTTGCCGGAGTTCAAGTTGACGTCAAGTTCGCGTTCAACTTTCTCAATCGGGTACCATCTGAGTGGTCTTAGGGTAACGTTGCAGAATTTGCATCCTCGGCAGCATCCTCTGCCAATCTCAATTAACCCATTGATTGATGGTTGAACAATATCGGGAATTTGCTCTAAAGTGGGGGTCTCTCCGAGGCCAACTTCATAGTGGCTAGGGAGGTTTTGTCCTTCCATGGCGACGCGGAAAAGTTTGCCTATGACGTTTTCTGCTTCGCCCTCCACAACGCAGTCGATGCCCAATTCTTTAGCTGCATTTTCCCTACAACGGAACTGCCATGCACCGGGACCGCCAACGATTACTTTTAATCCGTTTTTTTTGGCTTTCTGTAAGGATTGGCTTTTGAGTAGGGTCTGGAAGTGTTTTGCGAGATAGGGTTCCTTCTTAAATATCGAGGCCAGAGTGGTTGAGGCGGGTCCAAGCCCGAAGGGGTCCATGGTGTAGATGCCCAGAACTTTCGTGTTTTCTAAACGTTTACTTAGTGCGCTTGGGCTAACAGTGTCTACTTTGAAGCCTTCTTTTAGCAGTTGAGCCTCGGTTTTTCGCAGCCCATAGGGGGCAGTCCAAGGTCTTCCGCTGCTTGTTTCAAGGGGCGGGAAGAATAGGTAGCTGTAGAGCCATTCTGGTATGAAGTTTGGAGGCGCACAAGTGCCGAACCCTAAAAACTCGTTATGATGATAATTACTCATTAGTGTCCTATCTGCAGTTAAAAGCACATCTGTCATTTGTTGAACCTCCAAAGATCAGCTCCTTTCGTAAAAGTGTCTTTACGTATTTTTTAGTCAGTAACAGGACAGATATAACTTTATCGACCCTACCTTGTATACTTTGCATCAGTTTTAGTGGCAGCCTGATTGAAAAGTTTGCTCAAGTCAATTTAGTAAAGTTGTTTGTTTATATTTGTCTGATTTTGTTGCATATTTCACTGTGCAACATACACGTTTAAAGTTTCCAATGACGCTTTTTTTAATGTCAAAATGTCGTGATAACGGTAATTATGTCAATTTCTCTGAGCGGATTTTTTACATTAAAATCTATGGATTAATGCATTTTCCTAGAAAAATGTATATCAAGGGTTCCGTCATTGTTATAAGAAAATACTTTAGTGAAGGGATTGCTTTGAAAACTATGGTAGAGTTTAGATGGCACGGTAGAGGCGGACAAGGAGCGTGGACTGCCAGCGAACTTTTGGCAAGAACCGCCCTTGACGAAGGCAAATACATCCAATCGTTCCCAGAATTTGGGCCAGAACGGATGGGAGCCCCCGTAACCGCTTTCACCAGAATCAGCACTGAACCCATAAGGTTGCACTGTGCAATCTATGATCCAGACGTCGTGGTCGTTTTAGACAATACACTGCTAAAGACGGTCCCTGTAACTGCTGGATTAAACCGCGATGAAGACTGTTTAATAATAAACTCAAGTGATGAACCCGCTAAACTAAAAGAAAACCTGCGGGTTGTCAAGGGAAAGGTATGGACGGTTCCAGCCACTGAAATCGCCCTAAAAATCCTCGGCGTCCCCATCACAAACACCGCGTTGCTTGGTGTAGTTGCTAAAGCAACAGGCATCGTAAGCTTAGAGGGCATTGAAAAAACGTTGAAGGGACGTTTTCGCCCTGATTTGGCAGAGAAAAACTTTGCCGTGGTCCAAGAAGCATACAAGGAGGCAAAAATGGAATGAGCAGTAAAGAAAAAACTTGGAAAGAAATCTCCGTCGGCGCCGTGTCTTCAAAAGCCAGCGTTGGCTTTATGACTGGCGACTGGAAAACCTACATGCCCATCCGCGACCTAGAAAAATGCACCACATGCTTAACATGCGTGATGCTTTGCCCCGAAGGCGCAATCCGTTACCGCCCCAAAATGGGCAAAATCGAATTCGACTTTGCCTTCTGCAAAGGCTGCGGTATCTGCGCCAACGAATGCCCAACTAAAGCAATCACTATGAAGTTACCGGAGGAATAAACATGGCAACACAACAACAACCCAAACAAGAAGTCATGGCATTAAACGGCGACGAAGCAGTTGCTCTCGCGGTTAAACAATGCGACGTTGACGTGGTTGCAGCCTACCCCATCACGCCTCAAACAATCATAGTGGAAAAATTCAGTGAATACGTTGCAAACGGTGAAACTCAGACTGAATTTGTCTGTGTGGAATCCGAACACAGCGCGATGACCGCATCGCTAACTGCATCTCTTACGGGGGCCCGCACATTCACTGCTAGCGCCTCCGCAGGATTAGCTTTAATGCATGAAATGCTCTTTGTCACCTCGGGTAGTCGTGCACCAGTTGTTATGGCAGTTGCCAACCGCGCTTTATCGGCACCCCTTAACATCCACGGAGACCACTCTGACAGCATGGCTGAGCGTGACAGCGGCTGGATTCAGGTTTACGCTGAAAACGCCCAAGAAGCCTACGACTCCATAATTCAAGCCTTCAAAATCGCAGAAGACGTCAAAGTTTCCTTGCCCATAATTGTGGGTTTAGACGGCTTTACCATCAGCCACACGCTTGAACGCGTCGATGTTCTAACTGACGACGTCGTTAAGGCCTTCGTTGGAGAGCGAGCTTTCCCAATGGTTACCACCCATGAAGGCAAAACTGTACCGTTAAAACTTGACCCCGCAAACCCCATGACTCTGGGACCCAACGCCTTGCAGAACTATTACTTCGAATTCAAGCGTCAGCAAGAAGAAGGCATGAAAAACGCGTATAAAATAATCCAAGAAGTCAACAAAGAATATACCAAAATCAGCGGCAGAAGTTTTGGCAACGGACTCATTGACCCCTACAAGGTTGACGACGCCGAAGTGGCAATCGTCTGTATAGGCTCGACTGCAGGCACACTTAAAGTCATGGTTGACGAACTTCGCGCTGAAGGAGCAAAAGTCGGGATTTTGCGTCTCCGTACGTTCCGTCCGTTCCCAGCAGAAGACATCCAAGATGCACTCAAGAACTGCAAGGTCGTTGCGGTTTTTGATAAAAGCATGAGCCCCGGCGGCTTTGGCGCTGCAGTCTTTAACGAAGTCAGAAACGCACTCTATGACCTAAAACAACGTCCAATCGTTGTGGAGTACATCTATGGTTTAGGCGGCAGAGACAGCAGCCCCCGTGACTTCAAACGAGTCTTCGAGGACCTATGCAAATTCGCAAAAACGGGACAAGTGGATAGCACCGTGCATTATTTAGGATTAAGGGAGTAATGGAGGAAAATAAAATGGCAACTGAAACTCAAGAATGGAAATTCACCGCTAAAGACATTGCAAACAAACCCGACCTATTTGAGAGCGGTCACCGCGCATGCGCTGGCTGTGGACCCGCTTCAGTGCTTCGGCTCGTAATGAAAGGTACCCGCGGACCCACCATTGTAACTCAAGCTACGGGCTGCATGGAAATCGTCGGCTCAATCTATCCCTATACATCTTGGGAAGTGCCATGGGTTCACACTGCGTTTGAAAACGCCGGAGCCAACGCCGCAGGCATTGATGCTGCTATTAAGGTGCTTCAAAGAAAGGGCAAAATGAGTCCAGAACACATCGACGTTATTGCCTTAGCAGGTGATGGTGGAACCTACGACATTGGCTTGCAAGCTCTCTCGGGCGCGGTCGAACGAGGACATGACTTCCTCTTTATCCTCTACGACAACGAAGGCTACATGAATACAGGCATTCAACGTAGCAGTGGAACACCTCTTGGCGCAGCAACAACCACCAGCCCAGCAGGTTCAGTGAGACCCGGCAAACTTGAAAACAAAAAACCCATCACAGACATCATGCTTGCACACGGCATGGAATACGTCGCAACCGCAACCCCATACTACTGGAAAGACCTCATCACCAAAGTCCGCAAAGGCCTAGAAGTCGAAGGCCCAGCATTCCTACATGTGTTTGCGCCTTGTCCACGTGGCTGGAGAAGCGACCCATCCAAAACCATGGAATACTCAAAACTCTCCGTGGAAACATGCATCTTCCCCATCTGGGAAGCAGTCAACGGCAAACGCCAACTCTCCATCCCCAGCAAAATCATCTCACTCGCACCACAGAAAAAACGCCCAGTCAGAGACTACCTCGAAGGCCAAGGACGATACCGGCACCTCTTCTCAACAAAGAACTCACATGTCATCGACGAAATCCAAAGCAACACCGACGCGCGCTGGCAGAAACTGCTCAAACAGTGCGAAACAGCCTAAATCCTTTTTTCCTTTTTTGTTATCTATATTTTTGTGGTCTATTTGCGGTTAGCTGCGCTTACAAACGATCTTAAACCCACCTTTTGGGCTATCGTTAACAAAGACATATGCGACTACTATTTTTTTGCTTACGACTTAAAATTGCAACCTGAAAAAACCCAAATCTACTTAGCACATGACGGCGCTACAGTTGCGGGCTTGATGCTTGTTTACAACGGTTTCATTGCGCAGCTTCGAGGTAGCTCCTCTGCTGTGGCGTTTATGCTTGAAAACCTCAGCCCCTCAGTGACAGATATACAGGTGCCAAAAAACTGCGAAGCAACCCTCTCGGAGCGCTACCCCTCTGTTAAGCTCAAAGAAGCAATATCTTTGTTGAGGGTGAGGCGAGGAGGGGAGAATCTACACGTTACTTTAGAGCCACAACAGTTGATGGTTCAAGACGCTGAGGAAATCGCGGCTCTCATGCGGGAAGCCTATCCGCAGATGTGGAGTGAAATGACGTCAGATTTTTGTTCGTCAACAGTTTCAGGCCCCTCGCGGCATTTGGGTTGGCATCAAACATGATGGTAAGTTGGTTGCTTTTGGCTATGCTATGGCTACTGAGGCGTTGGGACATGTGACTTGGATAGGTACCCGCGCGGAGTGGCGCAACCGGGGTTATGCAACATCGATTCTGTCCACTCTGCTACGAGAATGCTTGCTTAAAGCACCTGAAGTCGTTATTTATGTTGCGGAAGATAACGCGACGGCGAAGAATGTTTACTTGAAGGCAGGTTTTAGGCCTTGCCATGAGTATATCTTTGTTAGGGTTTAGCAGTTTTTTCTTCTGCTACTTGGATTTCTGCATTGGTGTAGTGCAGGTTTTGGTTATTGATTTTACGTCAATAATGCATAAAAGTTATCGTTGGGTTGATTAGGATGCTGCCCCCAAAAATAATATACAGGTGAACTATAGGGGTAATTTAAAAAGTGAACCTAAAGTACAACCCAAAAAATATGGCATTAATGATCTGCTTAGCATTCACAGTTAGCATCCTCGCACCCTATACCCAAGCCTCTGCACAGCCATCAAACAACTGGGTTGTTCACCCCTTGCACACCGCACTTTTTACAGGCTACACCACACCTCATGGATACACACCAACCCAAATGCGAACCGCCTACAACTTACCTGACGCAGGCGGAGCAGGAAAAATAATTGCCATCATAACCGCCTATGACAATCCATACATCTTGAACGCCTTTAACACGTTTTCACACACATACAACCTTCCAGATAACAGTTCAGGCGGTTTATTAGTTCACAAAATGCCAGGCATAACCCCCGCTGATGAAAGCTGGAGTTTAGAAACCTGTTTAGATGTGGAATGGGCACATGCTATCGCTCCAAACGCAACAATTCTCCTTGTAGAAGCCAAAGACAATCAGGGCGCCTCAATGTTTGATGCAATCACGTATGCCACAAATCAGCAGGGAGTAGTTGCGGTTTCTATGAGTTGGGGCGGAGAAGAAGAGAGCAACCAACTATTATGGGACCAATACTTCAACAAAGCGGGCATCGAGTTTTTTGCTGCTTCAGGTGACAACTCTGAAGACGTAATCTACCCTGCCAGTTCAAGGTATGTTGTGGCAGTTGGAGGAACCACTCTAAACCTCCAAGCGGATGGAACAGTAATTTCAGAGGTAGCCTGGGATGATAGTGGCGGCGGAACAAGCAAATATGAACCCTTACCCAGCTACCAAGCAAACTATGGATTAACTTACTCTAAGCGGGCAGTACCAGATGTTTCTTACAACGCTGACCCAGCAACTGGAATCCCAGTTTACTATAATGGTTACTGGTACAAGGTCGGAGGCACAAGCGCTGGAGCACCTCAATGGGCAGCCATCCACGCCTTGGGCGCTTCAGCCACCAACAACGAATTGTACCAGAAAGCCCAAATCGACTACGCCGCATATTTCCGAGACATAACAGAAGGGGCAAACGCCAACTATAGCGCCACCATAGGCTATGACCGAGTTACAGGGTTAGGCAGCCCCTTAACCTACAATTTTGGCACATACCTCGAAGTTTCACCTACCGAGGGCGCTGGCCAAACCCCAATAGCCCTAACAGGCAGAGGTTTTTTGGGCTCCTCAATAAACCTCTACTACCTAAACCCACAGAGCAACACGTGGATTTCCATAGCCAACAACACTGCCACCACAAACGGCAACTTCACCCTTCAAATCAACGCACCTGACCTGCTACAAAACAACTTGGCAGGCGACCACAAACCAGCCTCCGATTACATAGTTTTTCGCGCCCGAGACAGTAACGATGGAAGATACTACAACTCCACCGAGCCCTATGCATTGTTACGCAGGGGTTTAACTCAAGTCAATAATGTTTTCGCGTCGGGAGTGTTTGGTAATAGAACCGATTTGACAACGCAAGTTTTTACCCAAAAAGGTCAAAGCCTACTAGTTTCGGGCATGTGGTTTAATCCAGGTATCATAAGTTTACTTTGGGATAATCAGACCCTTTGGTCATCGATAGCGGATGATTTGGGGACGTTTACAGCGTCGGTTCAGGTACCTACAACCACCGTAGGAAAACACATTATCGTTATCAGGGACCAGAATTCAGATTTTTCTTTTAACATAACCCGCGAGCCCTTCATCAGCCTTAACTATAATGGAGGTTGGTACACGTCAGATTTTACGTTGGATTTAACGCCTGACGCAGAAGTGACTGAACTGTTTTATTGTATAAACGGCGGCGTGATCCAAAATGTTACCGCTAATGGATCGCCAGTTATTTCTACAGAAGGAGAAAATGGCACTTTAGAGTACTGGAGCAGCTGGAACCCCTATGGAGTCAACTTGGAAACGGCACATACAACGTTAGGCAGCATAAAATTAGACAAAACGCCACCCTCAGGCACCATAACAACTAACACAGTCACATCAAGCTCCACAATAACCCTAAATGTTACCGCAACCGACGCAACCTCAGGCATAACAAACATGCGTTTCTCAAACGACAACCAAACCTACACAAACTGGGAAACGTATACAACTTCAAAAAATTGGACACTACAAAGTGGCGATGGAACAAAAACGGTCTATGCCGAATTCCAAGATGCCGCAGGTTTAACCTCTCAAGCGACTTGTACGGTAACACTTGAATCCAACCAACCCGCTCAAACAGCGCAGCCAACATCTCCTCCTGCCGCATCCGCATCCACCACGCAGTCCACCACAAAACCAACGGTCACTGCTTCCCCAACAGCCACACCTGCGCCGACACCGGCAATCCCCGAATTAAACCTAACAATCATAATCGCAATGCTTACACTAACAGCTGTTGGGCTAATAATAAAAAGAAAAAAGTAGATTAAGCCTTAGTTGAAGGCGCCGTTGTTTTTGGTTTTGATGCGGTTTTTGGGTTTTTGCCCCAGACAGCTGAGAATATGCCTGCGAGGAAGCAAAGAATTGCACCGATGATGAAAGCTAAGGTTAATGCGTGCATAAAGGGGTCTGCGATGGTTGTGGGGAAGAATGTTGTTCCTGTCAAGGTAGCCAGAGTTGATTGAGGTATGTTGGCGGCGATGGGACCCATTGCTTGTAGTAGGGTGCCGATGGGGTTGTAGCCAAGGAAAGCCGCAAAGAGGGCTCCTGCAGCGGGGACTTGGCTGAATGCGGCGGCAAGTTCTGAAGAAGCGCCTGCGGCTGCAACGGCACTTGAAAGCGCCCCCGGCAGGGTAGCGTTTAGAGATATGATGATTATGCTAAAGAATACGGCTTGACTGATGGTTTGACCGCAGTTCTGCAGGGTAGACCGCATACCGGAAGCGGCGCCTCGATGCTCCGCTGGGCAAGAGTTCATGACGGACGCCATGTTTGGCGACATAAATATGCCGTTACCGATACCCATTATGAAGAGGATTATAGCAAAGGGCAGATACGCGAAGTTCGCGGGCATAAAGACAAACGCAAGAAAAGAAACTCCCGTGATTACCATACCGGCGGTTGCTAGAGTTCTTGCGCCATGCTTATCAGATAACCAGCCGCTCACAGGACCCGTGAGGGCGACGCCGATGGTCATGGGAATCATGAAAATGCCAGCCCAGAATGGGGCATCCTCGAAGCTGTAGCCTTGTAGTGGAAGCCAAATCCCCTGCAATAGGACGATTAGCATTATCATTACTCCGCCCCGAGCCATGGAGCTTAGGAAGGTTGCTGCGTTTCCAGCGGCGAAGTTACGGTTTTTGAAGAGGTCTATCCTAAACATGGGGTCTTGGACTTTCTGTTCAATGAAGGGGAAAGCTATGAGCAGAGCTGCCCCAGCTGCAAACGATGCGATGACTAGGGGGTTTCCCCAGCCCATTGGAGAGTCACCGTAGGGTGTTAAACCGTAGGTTATGGCGAGTAAGAGTAGTGTTAAGCCGCCGCCGAAGGATAAGTTGCCCCAGAGGTCAATTTTTTGTTTCTTGCGTTGGACAACATGTTGTTCTTTGAGTTTCCAATATGACCACGCAGTGCCGATGATGCCGACGGGGACACTCACTAAGAAGACCAGCCGCCAGTCAAAAACTGCTAAGACACCGCCCAAAACTAACCCAATTAATGAACCGACAAGAAACGCCAGCTGGTTGATGCCTAGCGCTTTTCCGCGTTCATTTTCTGGGAAAGCATCGGTGATGATTGCACCACTGTTTGAGAAAAGAAACGCTGCACCAACACCTTGGATGATACGGAAGACTATTAATTCTATAGCTCCTGCGTCTCCTGTGCTTGGCGTTAAAAATAGCAGAATTGAACCTATGGTGAATATGAGGAAGCCTAAGTTGTAGAGTTTTACTCTGCCGTAGATGTCGGATAAACGTCCAAATGTCACTAGCAAAGTAGCGGTTACTATGCTGTAGCCGAACATTATCCACAGCAGGTACTGGAATGAGCCGAAGGGGTCAATGTTTATGCCCCTAAAAATTGCGGGTAAGGCTATTAGGACAATTGAGGTGTCGATAGAAGCCATCAGGACCCCTATGGTTGTGTTTGATAGGGCTATCCATTTGTATTCCATAATTTTGCGACCAAACAGTAATTTTTAGGCTATGAAAAATGTGGATTATAAAAAGGTTCTTGGGAAACATTAAAGTTCCCAACTGTCTAAGAGAGATTTATTCGGTTTTTTCGGTGGATGCTTGTTGGGTCTGCTGTGGCGATGATACCTCGTTGAAGTCACTGGTTCTGCGGAGGCGTTTGATGGGGTTGTACCAGTTCCACTTGCCAAAAGTCGCCATCACAGCAGGCACCAGATAGGTGCGCACCACCAAGGCATCGATAAGGATGCTAAAAGCAAATGCGAAGCCCATCTCGCGGAGCATCATGTTGCTCGACAGCATCAACGCGCCTAATGAACCGGCGAGTATGATGGCTGCGGCAGTGATGATGCCACCGGTTTGTTGGATAGCATGTACAATGGCGTCTTTGAGGTTTTGTCCTTTAGCGGCTTCTTCACGTATGCGAGTTAAGATGAAGATGTTGTAGTCCATGCCTAAGCCCAACAGTAGAACAAAGAGGATCAGCGGAGTCATAAAGAGCAAACCGTAACTAAACGCTGCATTGAACACCAATATGGTAACGGCGAGTGTCCACACGATACTCATCAAAACCGAAACTATAGCAAATAACGGTAAGATTAGCGAACCCAGCACAATAAAGAGTACGATACCTACTCCTATGGCGACGATGGGCAGGATTGCGTTGAATTGGTTCTCGAATAGGTTTCGTGTATCAAGGATGCCGCCTGTTGTTCCGCCTAAATAGAGCCCAGTTAAGTTTGTTGCGTCATCGTAATTGGTATGTAGGCTTGCGCGTATGTCTTTGGCGTATTCCATGGCTTCGGTTGAGTAGGGGTCAGCTTGGAACCGGACAGTTATTAGGGCAGATTGATTGTCTGCTCCGATTGCGCCAATTATGCTGCTGTAGGTGGTCGCGTCGGTGTCGTTGGTGATGGTTTGGTAATCTACGATGTCTCCAAAGGGCATAGTGGGTCCTGTGACTTCCTGCACACCGCTATGGCTGACGATAGAGGAAGATATATCCTGCAACGTAGCCATCTCCCCCAAGTTAAACGTGCCATCTTCATATAGAATCGGCTCCGAGAAGGTGACTACGACATAGCTGGGCATGAGTCTGCCGCCGCCAAACGAGTCCGTTAGTGTTCGGGACGCGGAGATGGATTCTAAACTGTCCGAGGCGCTTCCAATAAGGTCATAGGTTGGAACGGTCGAGGAGTAAACGTATAGGGCAGGCACAGTGATGAGGATGGCTATTACGATGATTGCTTTACCGTGTTTGACAGAGAAAGAGCCGCTTTTAGCGAAGTAGCCGCCTTTGCGTTGGTTCTTCTCGTGGATGCTTTTAGCGTAACGTTGGAAGCGGTCACCCGTGTTGGGCCAGAATATGCGGTCGCCCAGTATGGCGGTGAGGGCGGGCGCGAAGGTAAGAGATGCAAGTAGGGTTACGATAACACCTAGACCGACAACTAAACCCATGGCCTGTAGCATAACCATGGATGTTGCAGATAGGGCAAGGAAGGAGATGATGACGGTGGCGCCGCTGGTGACGATGCTTTCGCCTGCCCAAGTGATGGATTTTTTGATGGCCTCAAAGAGGGGCAAGCCGTTTATGCGTTCTTCTCGATGTCGGGCTATGACGAATATACTGTAGTCAGTACCGACTCCGATAAGTACGGTTAAGAGGACGGTAGTAACGGTGTAGTCAACGGGGTTGATGTAGGTGCCCACGAGGTAGGGGAAGATTTGGGAGACACCAATGCCCACTCCGATAGTGCCCAAAGTAATGATTGGAGTGACAATAGATCGGAAGAACAACGCAGTCGCGACGACGAGCAAAATGACGGTTATGGGAAGGATGAGGTCTAAGTCGTCTTGGGTGGATTGCATAAAGTCATGGTCTAATGCGTCGTTGCCAGTTACCTTTGCTGCTTGAACGTCGCCATTGGGGTTTTGAGCTAGTTTGTCAGCGATTATTTGTCGTAGTGCAAGAAGATTTTCGCTACCAGAGTGATCAAATGTTATGGAAATCAAAGTGACTTCATTGTCAGGTGAAACAAATGACTCTAACAACTCAGTGAATTGCTGACCCAAGTTGTAGGCTTCGGGGTTCCAAATCAGGTTTGAAGCTAAAGCTTTAACCGAGGATATTGAAGCGTTTTCGCCAAGGTTAAAGGTACCTTTGACGAGTTCGGGGGATAAACCAGACTCGTTAGCGACATACTCGATTGCGAGGTTCTGGGCTTTGAGGTTTGTAACTGAGCTTTTTGCGTCAATGAAATCTTGGAAAGTAAATGTGTCTGCAACTGCATCTACGAAGTCTTTGTTATCACTGAAGTATTGGTCAATGAACTGGGGCAAGGCTTTTTCTATGGCGTATTGGGCGCGGGCGTTAGCGCTGAGGTATTGGGTTGAACCCTTAAAGCTACTCGTCCAAGCAGAATCAAAGAGGCTAAGCAAATGTGAAGTGTAATTGTTGAAAGACTCTTCGTCGGCGTCTTTGAGGATGGTTTTTGCTTGGTCATAGCAGACATCATTGAAGGTGTCGATGAAGTTATCGCCCATATGGTATGCATCGCTGTTCCATACGATGTTATCTGCCAAATCTGCGAATTCACTGTAGTTGGCGCTTCTGCCTAAATCAAAGGCTGCACCGACAAAGGTTGCAGAAACAGAGCCAGACTGTGCAACGTAGTTAATAGCGAAGGTTCTGAGTTCGGCGTTGTTTTGGTCTTGGGTGTTGGTCAGGAAGTCTTGGAAAGTTAAGGCGTTGGTTAGGGCGGTAGCGAAGCTTTTGGTGGTCGCGTCAGTTATGGAGTTCAAGTAGAGTTGGATTGTTTGAGTTGTGGCGACGTTGGCGCGTTCCATCGGTGTCAGGGTTGCTGTCGCGGGGTTAAGGAAACTGTTTGACCATGTGGCATTGTATGCTACAAGAAGGGGAGCGGTGTATTGGGCGTAGGATGTGGGGTCAGCGGCATAGAGCATGGCGGAGGTTTGGTTATATGCAACCTCATTGAAGGTAGAAATAAAGTTCGTACCCATATTGTAGGTGTCTGGGCTGCCAATGATAGTGTTAGCTAATGTGCTTAGGGCTTCGGCGCTGGGGTTTGGACCCAAGTTGAAGGCTGCCGTGACAAATTCCGTTGAAGATTGCCCAGCAGAAGCGGTCACTACGGTTTGGATTGCGAAGCCAGTTAGCACCTGGTTATTGTAGGTTTGGTTGCCCGCAAGGTAATCTTGGAAAGTTAAAGCGCTGGTTAAGCCAGTGACGAAAGCTTGCTGTGTTGCATTACCCGCTAAAACAGTGTTAATGTAGAGTTGATTTGTTTGGTCTGATGCAAAGACTGCACGCTGCTCAGGAGTCCATGACGCGGTTGAGGGGTCAAGGAAGCTTTGTGCCCAAGTCGCGTTAAACGCAGCCAGCAGGGGTCCAGTGTACTGGACGAAGGCTTCGGAGTCCGCGGCCTGAAGGACAGCTGCAGTTTGTTGGTAGGCAAAATCGTTTGCCTGCTGCACATCGGAGGTTACTGCGTAGTTTTGACCCCAAAACTGAAGGTACATGGCGGGTGTACCATAGAGCATGTTCGCAGTTAAGTTGGCGTTTTCCAGAGTCAGATAAACGCCTTGGTTAGCTTGAGTTAACCCACTGACAAGCATGTCGTGGGTTTGGTTGTAGGCGGTTCCCCAAACCATTGTGTACATTACGGGTACGCCATAAATCATGTTGTAGGTGAGGTTGGCGTTGTCGTAGGCTTGGTAAACGCCTTGGTTGGTTTGTTGAAGCCCTGAGGTTACGCTTTTAATGGCTTCATTATAAGCAGCGGTCCATACCTTGCTATAAATTGCTGGGACGCTGTAGAGAAGGTTGTAGGTTAAGTTGGCGTTTTTATAAGCGATGTAGACGCCTTCGTTGGTTCCGTTTAGGGCGGGAACCATAATTGAGTAGACGTTGGTGATGTTTTCTACGCCAGACATGGTGCTGGTGGAGTTAATTTCATCAGTTAGTTCCTCAATAAATCGCTGCGTGCTCATTGACGAAGCATTATTGGTGGCGATTACAATTACAAGCGAATCATTCGCCACTGCTTTTGAGAATTGGGCGGTTATGATGTCGCTGGCTTTGGCTGATTCTAAATCCGTTGCAGTTGATTCGTTCATCTGTAACGAGCTTACGCCTGTCGCGGTTAAAACCACGGGCAGAATAATGGCTAGAAGGATTATCCAGATAGCGATTATGGCGTATTTGCGTTTAGTGATGACGTTGCCAAGTTTTCCAAAGATGTTAACTTTTCCATGGGTCATGTTACGTCCCTAATCTAGCACTATAATTTAGCTAGTATGATGTGTTTTAGACCCTTTATGGATGGTTCGGTGTCAGATTAACCTACACCCGAGTATACTCGGCTTTAAGAAAACATTTATCCATATCCACCCATCCACTAAACATATGCGACGCTTAATCCTTGAAGTCCCACAAAAAGAACTTTCCAAAGCAGGCATCGAACTACCCCCCCTAAAAAAAATAAAATCCCTCGACCTCCTCTACTTCCTAAGACAAGACCGAGAAGAATTCGCCGTCGTATCCCGCGTCGAATTCACAGAGCCCCCAAAAAAAGTCGAAGACTTCCTAACAGGAGGCTTTCTAGTCGAAGCCCAAGTGCTCGAACAACAAAAAAACGGAGCCTACATAGTCTTTACACGTAGCGGACCTATCACCTCCACCGTTCTAAACCTGTTAGATGTAGAAGCAGGCTACTTGTTTCCGCCGCTGGGCATAAGCGACGGCAAAGTTAAGGTGTCATTTTTGGGGAACGAACAACAAATCAAGGATTTATTGGAAAAACTCGACGCCCTCGGCATCCATTACCGCGTCACCTTGCTAGGAGATGCCAATTTCTCGCCCACCTCCCCGCTTAACCTGCTAACCGAAAAACAACGCGAAATACTCCTCGAAGCCTACCGACTCGGCTACTATGATATCCCCAGAAAAATCACAAGCCAAGAACTAGCCAACCGCCTTGGTCTTGTAGATTCCACGGTGGTTGAGCATATGCGAAAAGCCGAACAACGCCTCATCACACAGCTACTAGAACAACACACCCATTAACCTTCTTTAAGTACCACTGCCTTGGCAGGGCAGACATCCACGCAGTCGCCACAACCATGACAGGTCGCCATGTCCACGACTGAGGGTTCATCATCGCTGAGCTTAAAAATTGCTTTGATGGGGCAGACACGTGCGGAGTGACATTTGGGGCAGTGGATGCACTTTTCGGGGTCAATGTAGGCGCGAGGCATGACTGCATAGAGGCGGAGGAGCAAATATCAAGATTACGCCCAAAAAAAACAAAATTTTCTCAAGCCATTATTTGACTTTCTTAAACCATATCACAAACACCACAAGCAAAGCAGCCACAAAAACCCCGACCAAAACAAACTCTATCGGAAAAGCAGAAGCCTCGGATTCGGCATTGATGCCTAAAAAGGCGAGGTCATTGTTAGGGTATTGGGGGTCGGTTACAGGTTGCCATAAGGGGTGGTGGTCCATGTTGTTTTCGTTAATGAAGTAAGCTGTGTCGCCTACGGCGCTGCTGGTTTGGGTAGCGTTGGGGTAGCGGGCTTGGTAGTCACTCCAGTAGTTGCCTGCTTTGCCATTATCCCACTGGACGGGGTTGTTAGGCCAAGGCATAGAGACCTGAAAGCCATACAGGGCACTGTTGTCGATGAAGTTGTTGCTGTATACGAGGTTGTTGGCTTGGTTTTCTTGTAGTTTGATGCCGAATGCGGTGTTGTGTTGGATGGTGTTTCCAAGGATTATGTTTTGGGTGGAGTTTGTGAGGATGAGCCCGATGTTGTTTTCTGCGATGGTGTTTCGGAAAACAATGGAGTCACTTGAGCCCATGTTGATGTCTATGGCTGTTCGAGCGTTTGAAGAAATTGTGTTTTCAACGATTTTGGTTCCAGATGAATTGGCAACTGATATTGCGCAAATACTGTTTTGGGTTAGGGTATTTTGGAATATGATGGTGCCACTGCATGTTTGTATTTGAATGCCGTTGCCTCGACTCTGCAAAATATCAGTCTGTTGTATGGTGCTGCCTGATGTTGTGGTAAGGGAGAGACCGGCGCCATTATTTACTAAACGGCTGCTTTGAACGGTGCAGTCGCTAGAGTTAATCACGCAAACGCCTACATCAAACCCTTCAACGATTAAGTTCTGTACAGTAACGTTAGCTACAGCCTCCATCAAAACGCCGATCCCGCTGCAATCTGTACATTGCAAACCAAACCCTGCGCCATCAAGCACAATATTGGAGCATTGTATGAGAACGTTGTAACCGCTGATGTTTTCTGTTAAAATGTAGGTTGAGCCGACGCGCTGGATGAGGGCAGAGGTTGGGGTTACGTCACCGTTGGTTTGGATGGTTATGGTAGACATGCCAACGGACGCAGTGACTTGGGCGTTTGTTGGTTGGTTGGTGAAAGCTAACGCTAAGAATGATAGTGCCAAGATGAAAGTTAGCGTTGCTGCTGACCTCTTCGAAAGCACATCCAACAAGTGGGGTAGGCATCAATTATAGTTTACTTGAATCGGGTGGTGGAGATTCGGGTTTGAGGAGTTTGGTTAGGGTTTTGTGGCATTTGCTGCATTCCAGCATCTGATTGCTACATGAGGGACAGTATAGGTCGCCTTTTTTGAGCTTCTCTAAAACTGCGGATAAGTCGGCTTGGTTTTGGAGATCACGCGGCGAAGGTTCTGCGGGGGGGTCTAGGGCTGGTGGTTGGGGTGGTTTTTGTGCGTTGACGATTTCTTGGTAGACTTTTGAGATGCTGACTTTGCCTTCGCGGAGTTTTTCTTTGTCGTCTTCGCTGGCGGTTTCGATGATTTTTTTGCCGCGTTCAAAAGTTCGGGTGGAGACGCCTGCTTTTTTGGCTACGACTTCAGCGGCTTTAGCTTTGAACACAGGCGCAAACTCAGACTCAGCGGGCTCAGCGTCAATTGGCGCTAACCCCAGCTGAATGTTTCTGCCATTTTTGCCCCCTGCGGACTGACGTTTTTTCGCCAGCGCCTTCTCAATCTCCAACAGCGGCACCGCGAGTTCTACAAGCTGAAAGTTGTTGAGATGCCGCCGCCGCAAGTTAGCTTCGATGACGAATTTTTTTTCGAGCAGTTTATCGTCGAATTTGCGGACTTCAAAGTCAGGCTCAATGCCTAATGCGGTGCAAGCTCGGAAGCGGTGGTGCCCGTCGAGGACTTCGAGGTCTTCGTTGACGATTATGGGGTAATGTTGTCCTTCCTGCTCGATGGAGACCTTTAGGGCTGTGAATTCTTCTTCGGTCATGCGGGGAAGCAGTTTGTCGTATTCGGGGTTTAAGTGCAGGCTCATAGTCTCGTAGTTGTTTGGTGATTTTATTATTTAAGTTGAAGGGTACAACGCGGAAAGTGTTGTTTCAGGGTGCAGTCACATAGTCTTTTATTTTTTTCTGGGACTTGGGGTAGTGTAAAACCCGCGTAAGATGTTTGGCGGAGCAAAAGAGTAACTACGGCGGAAATTCTCCCCTCTCTCTCCTCAATACTTTTTCCGTGTCCGCACGGGTTAAACTGGCGCTTCGCCAAACCTACTTTTCGAAACAAAAGGGTGTTTAGTGGGGGTTGTGACAGCGGCAGGTGCAATCTTGCTCTGGGCTGCCAAACACACAGTGACAAATTCTGCAGTGGACGGGCTTGTAGCATGGGTCTAAGCGTTGGGTTGGGTCATAAGTCATTTTTGGCTGTCTCCTATAGTGTTGTTGTGGTGAAGAGTTCCTTCATGGTTTTCACGGTGAAGCCGTTGTCGTGGAGGTACTGCATTTCAGCGGCGAAGTTATCGACGCTGGCTGCGGTTGAGACTTTTTCGTCACTTATTTTGTGGTAATATAGGGTAACGACGGTTGAGTTGTGGGCGTTTTCCACGTAGCTTTTGAAGTCCTCAAGGGTAGTCGTATTTGACATTGTGTAGGAAGGTAAGGCGTATTTGTCAAAAGTTTGTGACATGTTCAGGTCGCCAGGGTTGACGCCGCGTCCCACCATGTAATATTGCTTAACTATGTTTTCTACGGTTGCGTTTCCTGCGCCTTCTCCTTCAGGATACACGAAGAGTTGTGCGTTTATTCCGTATTTGAGAAGGTCCTGTTGGCTTTGTTTAAGTTGATAGTTGATTTGGTCTGCATCCAGCTTGGTTAGAACGGGGTGATTTACGGTGTGGCTTTCAATGTCGTGTCCTTGTTTGGCTAAAGTGATGATTTCGTTCCAATCCATGTATCCTTTGTATTTGTCTGCATAGCCCGTTATTACTGCGAAAGTGGCTTTGAAACCGTATTGATCCAGTATTGGTAGCGCATTGGTGTATTGATTTTTCCAGCCATCATCAAACACTATGCAAACAACTCTTTGCCCATCTTGTGGGACGTTGAGTTTGTAGTAGTAGGTTTGGGGCGTAGGTAACGCCTGATTGATGCCTGGTGGCAGTTGCAAATCATAAAAGATGAGGCTAGCCGTGACGAGGGCGGCTAGTACAACTGCCGTCAAGATTTTTCGGTTTACAGCAAGTTTACTTGACATATTTTTTTCCTCCTTAACGGGTTCCCCAGACTTTACCTTTCCAGGGCGTAACCCACGAATACAAATAAACAAAGGTGATAGCAACCGATAACGCGAAGAAGAGAATACGATAGCCTATGTCTTTGATTGAGAAGTAATCAACCAGCAACTTGTCGTTTAAAGCAAAAAGGAACGATAGCAACAAAAGACCCAGCAGGTAAACCGCGATGAACTCGAATTGACCCAGTATAGCTAATACGACCGTGTTAGCCAAAAGTGAAATTGGTGAAATGAAATTCACAAACATCGTTGTGTAGAATACCAGTTTCTGCGATGTGTTTTTCTTAGTGAAGAATTTGGATGCAAAAAGCATGCCACGGAAGGCGCTTCTGCCCCAGCGAAGTTGCTGAATTAAGAATTTTTTGAATTTATGCGGCGCATAGGTGTAGGCTAATGCGTTTGATTGGAACACTGATTTGCCGCCCATGCGCATCATCAGATTGGTCATTTGGCGGTCATCGCCGGAGACTACGTCGTGGCCAAGGAATTTCTCGTTTAGCCATTCGTCGACGACTTGTTGGAATTTCTCTTTGCGGTAAGCGGAAAGCACGCCAGAGCAGCAGATTACGATGCCAAATATGCTTTCGACACCTTTGCGGATTCTAAATGAGTCAGCATACCAGACTTTTTGCAGACGCGTTAGCGTATTGTTGATTTTAGGGTCAGATTCGTTTGCGACAACACCGTTGCCGCAGACGCAGTAAACTTGAGGGTCGGTAAACGGTTGCACAAGCATTTTTATGGCATCGGGTTTGACGATGGTGTCGCTGTCGATACAGACTAAGACGTCACCGGTGCATTTTTTGATGCCTGTTGCCATGGCGTGGCGTTTACCAAGGTTTTTTTCGTGTGCCACCAAAATGAAGTTGCGTTGGGCACGTTTTTTGTTGATGACTTCTAAGGATTTGTCTTTGCTTTTGTCGTCGATGACGACTAATTCCAGTTTGTCTTTGGGGTAATCTGAATCTAATATTGAGTCGATGGTAGATGCAATGCCGCTTTCCTCGTTGTATACGGGGACTATTACGCTGATTTTTGGTCTATAGCCAAGGTCGGGTACAGGTTTGTAAGAATAAGTTACGGCGAAACGGAATATCAAAAATGGCGTCACAACTACGCCATATATAAGCAGAATGGAGTACAGCCAATTCCACTCGTACACGCTTACACGGCTGATGTACATGAAAGTCAAAATAACTAGCGTCAAGTAAAGGATTACGTAGCCCAGAATGGCTTTCTTGTTAAACTTATACAAGCCAGACGCCTCCAAAAAAGAAAGTGGAGGGTCTACTTGGCCCTATTTTTTGCGCTTGCTTGAAGAACCGCGCAGGGGTCAGGTGCCTCCAAGATAGCTCGGTAGTTTATATCGGCGGTTACAGCGCCATGTAATAGAGGTGTTTGGGGGTAGGAACTGATTAAGAATTGAATATCCTTGGGAAGGCATTCTCCGCCGATCCCTTCGAGGGCGTCAGCCATATCAACATTCCATTTGGTGTTGACTGCATCCCGTAATTCTTTGAAATCAACGTTGTTTTTGTCGCATAGTAATTTGAGTTCTTCAGCATACGCTATTCTAAGGTAATAGTAGGTGTTCTCGACTAGTTTGGATAGTTCTGCGATTTCTAGCGAGTTTACTATGTGTGTGGGTATGCCAAGGGAACTGTAAAAAGAAAGCGCTTTTTCAAGACTCTTAAAGTTTAGTGCGCCTAGGACACGTAGTTGTACTACGCCGTGTTTGTCTTCTTCTTGTTTCCACCATCGGTGGGGGCAAACTGCGATATTGTAAAGGTTGAATTTTCTTGCTAGAGCGCGTGCTGTGCCTTTTACGAGGGTTGATTCGAAGCAGATGAGTGCTTTGGGGTTTAGTTGTGTTGCTCTTTTTACGCAGTCCTCGATGGCGCTCATGTCAGGGTATCCGTTTCGGTACCAAGTGTTTACGGCGATGACGTAGGTGTCTGCGTAGCTGAGTTCGGTTGATGCTTTTATTCCGTTTTCTTTGGCAGTTGTGACTGCTTTGGGGGATATGTCGTATCCCTGTGTTTGTTTGTATTTTTTTGAAATATGCTGAGCTACTGGAAATCCTATGTTTCCTAAGCCCATGATGCATACTTTCATTTTTTCTCTCTCCCTTCCTGAAGTTTTTTATTCCACGTTTCCGCCTAGGCGTTATAAATACTTATTGTATTGTTTTGTCTAATAATCAGTTGAACTTTTTATTTACCAAACTCAAAACCCAGCGCTAAATCGACACACAAAAACAACAAAAACAAGCAAAAAACCAACAGATAATACGCCAACTACACCACCAAACCAAACAAAAAGCAAAATAAACACAAAACAACACCCCAAAAAGCAACACCACACAAAAAACCCAAAACAGCCAACACCACAAATGATATTAGCCTCAATGCACCTAAATTCATAATCAGAATAAAATACTAATCTCATCATTGCGAGAACCGCTCGCATTAGTGCGATTACATAATCAAATAAAATATAACTTACATAGGAGCGTCATATTTACGGGAACATCCCAAACATTTACGATAAAGTACGTTGTACATGCTAGATTTGATATTGAAGGCGTCGTCGAAAAACCCGACGTTATTGGAGCAGTTTTCGGGCAAACTGAAGGCTTATTTGGCCCCGAACTTGACCTTCGAGAACTCCAAAAAACCGGGCGCATCGGCAGAATAGAAATTGATCTTCATTCTAAAAACGACCGAACCACCGGCGCCATAACCATACCCACAAGCCTCGACCGCGTCTCCACCGCCCTCATAGCGGCAAGCGTGGAAAGCATCAACCGCGTCGGTCCTTGCAGTGCAAAAGTTAACCTCGACAAAATCGAAGACATACGCGAAGCACGCCGAAAAGTCATCATCGACCGCGCCAAAGAAATCCTTCACCGCTGGAACATCGAATCCATGCCAAGCGTAGACGAAGTCTACAAAGAAATCAGCGACACGATGAAAGTCGGCAAAGTCGAAAAATACGGTCCTGAAGACCTACCCGCAGGCCCCGGATTGGAAGGCTCCAAAGAAATCTTTGTAGTCGAAGGCAGAGCAGACGTCATCAATTTGATGCGCTGCGGCATATTCAACACCGTTGCATTGGAAGGCGCCAAAGTCCCTGATTCCATCAAGAAAATAACCAAAGAACGCAACGCAACAGCCCTACTCGACGGCGACCGCGGCGGAGACCTTATCCAAAAAGAACTCCTCCAAGTCACAAACGTCAAATATGTTGGCAGAGCACCCCGCGGCAAAGAAATCGAAGAGTGCAACTGTAAAGAAATCAACGAAGCTATTGAAGGCAAACTCTCAGTAGCTGAACTCAAAGAGGGCAGACCCCAACCACAACAACAGCAACAGCAGCAAGCACCCCCACCGCCTCCACCAGCACCTAAAAAACCAGTCGCGCCAACACGTGTCAAACCCGAAGTCCCCGACACCGTAAGCCAAGCCGCCAAAGCGTTAGTCGGCACCCTCGAAGCGGTTCTGCTTAACGAAAAACTTGAACTCATCGAACGCTTACCAGTCAGTCAACTCGCCGAGAAACTTCAACAAATCACAGGCGTAGACACCATAGTTTTCGATGGCATTATCACTCAGCGCATCGTCGACATCGCCGCAGACAAAAGCATCAAACGCATCGTCGCGTCACGCGTCAGCGAAGCAGTAAAACCAGCCCTCAACGTTGAACTTGTAACGTTCAACGACGCCATCCCCCCTTCTTAAGCCTAAAAATATTCCATTAGGCTCTTAGTTTCTTTTGTTTCCTTTTCTTTTAGCAAATCATTTTCTGACACATCAAAAAAGCTCAAAATACGCGCCGCAGCAGGCAGCACCTGATTAGTAACATAGTAGTCCACGTCGACATCTTCGAGGTGGGCGAACACGTAGGGTTTTACTCTGCTATAGAGACGCCCCCGACCTGTGAGTACGACGTAGCCGACTTTGTCGCCGCCGCTGAGTCGCCAGCCTTTTTCGCGAAGCATTTTTGCGGCTTCTACATGGGGCGCTTTGATTGCGTACTCCTGTGGGGATTTAGTGAGCGTTTTCCAGATGACAAGGTCTTCTAAGGGGACTTTTCGGTGCCGCAACTGACTGATAGTTTCATGCACGTATGCAACAGCATTTTTTGGCGACTGCTCTTTTAGGATAATTTCGAGCACATGCTCCTGCACCTGCTTAGCCACCTCTGCCCAGTCCCCGCGAATCACCTCCAACCCTACAATGTCGAGGCTGCCGTCGGGGCGCAGTCCAGCGTAGCGTTTTTTGGCTTCTGTGAAAAAGATGCGTCGGTAGACATCGCCGACTTCCACATCCAGCCGTAGCTCTTGCTCAATCTCCTCTTGCAGCGCAGAAACTTTGGCTTTGTCGTAGGCTACAAAGAGGCTGTCGGTGTCGCCGTAAACCACCTCGATGCCCGCTTTTTCTGCCATAGCCATTGCTGATTGGATTGTGTGGCGTCCCCAGGCGGAGGCTGCTTCAGCCACGGGTTTAATGTACCATTTCGCGCCTATCCATCCTGCGTAGCCGTAGGCGGCGTTGGTGATGATTTTGATGGCTTTCTGTCGGGCATCCAGCACGCGGTACTCGACGGTTTGGGGGTTTAGGGTGTGCATTTTTTGGCGTATGGCGGCGCGGACATCGATGAGGTAGAGAAGCGCTTCTATGTAGAAACCCGTAGGGGCTTTGCGGAATCGATGCCCAACTTCTGGTGCCACGTATTCGCCAGCGGTGGGTGTGGGTTCAGTGGGGGCGAGGTAGGTGTCGGGGGAGAGGTTGTAGGTTATCATGAGGTTAGGGTACATGGATTTGAAGTCTAACACCGCGATGTTTTCATGTAGCCCGGGTTTTGGCGAGAGCACCAAGCCGCCCGCGTAGGGAATGTAGGGTTGTTCGATGCGTTTGGGGATGAGTTCACCGATTTTTTGTGCGCGCCGAATCAGGAACCATTCCACGCGGAAGCCTACTGCTGCGGTCATGACGTGGTCGAGGGGTAGGCTGGTTAGGGCTGCGAGTTGCATGGCAAAATCGAGCAGCAACGCGGTGGTGCCTTGGACTTTTCGGGCGCTATCCAGCCCAAACCTCAACAGGTTCCTTCGCATTTCGGGGTCATCCCACATGTCAGCCACCAACATATCTTCTACGGGTGGAGCTTCGGTTTTTAGTACGCCTAAGTGGTTAGCAAAGTTCCACAGCGTCCGAACCTTCACCTCGGGGAATACGTCCATAAAATCCGCCAAATCCAAATTAACAATACCCGTAGTAGAAACGTGCCCATAGACGCTAGTGTGCGGTTCGAGTCCTGCTCGGTCAAAGTTGAGGTGTAGTCCGAGTTTGTGGCTGCGCCCCCTCAGATAAGACCAGTCTAAGCTGTTGGCTCCGAAGCTGACGATTACGTCGGGGTCGAACTCGTGGATGTAGCTTATGAAGGCTTCAAGGACGGGTTGGTCGTTTAGGTCTTGTCCCGCGATGAATTGGCGCGTTTCGCCATTGCTCGCCGCCGTTGAGATTACTAGGATGGGGTTGCGGTCGGCTTTAGGGGTGCCCTCGCGGCTATAACATAGCAAGTTAAAACCTAAAACGCGAAGTTGTGGCGCTTCTACTCGTTCGAGTTGCTTTGGTGGCGTTTGGGCGGAGTAAACATGTGCTACACGCATGCCATCCACGTTTTCTTCCTCGGTAACTTCAGCTTCTACCCAGCTGCAGGGCACCAAGCCATTGTCAAGGAGGTAACGCATGACGGCTCGGATGTCATCTTCAAGGCAATCCTCAACGCCGCTGACGGTTCGGATTTGCTTGGCGACTTTGCTTGTTGCGGTGGCGTCTTTGCAGGTGACTTTTAGGGCTGTGACGGGTTTGCCAAAGAAGCGGCGCGAGACAACTTCGACTGAGGAGACGGCTGCGGCGTAGATGAGCTTGATGGAGTCTGCGACCTTTTGGGCATCCGCACTTTTCTGCAGGACGGCGTAGAAGTAAGCTGAAAAATTGCGGTCGACCACGAGCACTCGGTCGCCTGACTCAGTGATGCCCCAGAGCCATATGTCGACTTTGCCTGCTTCTTTGTCGACTTTGGGGTTGAGGTCAAGCAGCCAAAAAACCAGTTTCAAGCCTACCATCAAAATAGAAGAAGCGCGAAATTGCCTTTAAACTTTAAGATGTCACAGGTTAGGCAAGTAAGCTTTATTTCTAAACCGAGGTTATTGTTGAGTGTGAATGGAAATGAGCAGAATAGTTCTATTGCTATTCATTTTGCTCTTGTTCACAGCATGTGCTGCCCCGATTTTGGTTGGCAAAGCTAACCCTACCCCCGATGAAAAAATGATAGCTCCACCCTCCGGTGTCATAATCGAATTTACAGTTGACTCCCCAAATGGGGACGTTGTTTATGAGAATGGAACAATTAATCTGTGCCTCAAGGCAGCCCTTTATGGTCCTGAAAAAGTATCTCAGTCTATTTACAGAACTACCTATAAAGGAGACTGGATGCAGAACCCCAAACAGTGCCCAGTAAAGTCCACCTCTATTATGCAACCAACATGGCTAACACAAATCGACTTTAACATCACAGACATACCCTTTGGCGAACACGTCTTAGAAATAACGTCTTACGGAAAGGGCGGATATTGGTTGCGTGGACAATTCACAAGTCAAAACAAACTGTGGGGAGAATATACTTTAGCAAAAAACATAACAGTAACTTTCACGACGCATGCCAAGCCAATCATCACCTTTGCAACGCCTCAAAATGTGACATCTGCAAGCAGGTCTTTTCCGTTGAATTTTTCAGTTGACCACATGGTTTCTGAGATAACGTACTGTCTAGATGGACAAAATACTGTTCTTATCGCTGAGAACACAACATTAACGGGTTTAGCTAATGGGCAGCACAATGTCACAATCACCGCTAAAGATGCGTACGGCTACACCGGAACATCGGAACCGCTAATATTCAACGTTGAAGCGGATGCGCTTTCGCCTGTGATGTTGTATTTTTTGGTTGCCTTGGGGGTTGCGGTCGGGTCTATAATTGTAGCAGTTGGTGTTCTGTTTTTCCTCCGCAAACAACGCAACTAACAGGTCAACGAGCAGGAAACCAAAACACGGTCTACCAAATGATGGGAGGGGGGCAGGTTATCTAACTGATGCCTCAAGGAACGATAATAACAGGACAACGCGATAGCGTGGCTACTTTTTCGCAGACGCCGCCCATTAACGCTTCAGGCATAGCCCGTCCCTTCTGACCGATGACTACGGCGTCATAGTGTTTGGCGGTTTCTGCGATTTCATGCGCTGGTTGCCCCTCTTTTATGAGCATGGAAATTGTGACGGTGGGGTTTTTTTCTTTGTATTTGGCTACTAGTTTGGTTAGGGCTTGTTCGTTGTATTTTTTCCAATCGGAGAGGAAGGATTCTACCCATGGAAAAGGATATTCTAGTTCGGAGGTAGCTTTTGTTGGGGGATAAACGATGTTTAGAAGGGTGACTGATGCCTTGAGGTTTTCAGCCAAGGTAAGCGCAAATTTTATTGCGCGTTCAGAGTTTTCGGAAAAGTCTGTTCCCACTAAAAGTTTCTTCAACAAAAGATTCACCATCCTAGAAAGGGGGTTGGGAGTTTCTTATAGTTTTAGGCTTCCAAGCAATTCCAGCCTCAAACAGATACATTCGCTATTTTAGAATCAGTTTTTTTGGGGTTGAGACGCTTAAATAGAACCTGTCAAAATAGCTTTTTGAGACGTGATATGATGAGAGTCGGCGTATGCGGAATAGCATGTGAAAAATGCCCCAAAATGCAAACCAAAAGCTGCCCCAACGGAGAAACAGGCTGCGTAGCCCGCCCCAACAAGTTCTGCGCCATCTGCAACTGCGCCAACCAAAAAGGCGTCAAACTCTGCTTCGAATGCAGCGAGTTCCCCTGCGAAACCACCAAACAGGGCCCTATAAGCTACGGTTACTGCCAGTACCTTGCAGGCAAAGCCTAACTGCATAACGGTTAAGTTAGGCTATTCAAATCTAGGTTTGAGAAGTTATGGGTAGCCGAGAAGTACTCATCAAAGCGCATGATTTAACCAAAAAATTCGACTCCTTCACAGCCGTTGACCACATAGATTTTGAGGTCTACAAAGGCGAATGCGTAGGCTTTCTGGGACCCAACGGCGCAGGCAAAACCACCACTGTGCGTATGATGTATTGTTTTCTAAAACCCACCGGCGGCGAACTCACTGTCGCAGGTTTAAGCGTACGCACTCAAGCCCGAGAAATCAAAAGCTTAGTCGGCGTTGCACCCCAAGAAGACAACCTCGACCCCGACTTCACAGTGCTTAAAAACCTCACAGTCTACGCCCGCTACTTTGACATCCCCAAAGAAGAAGCTCAAAGACGTGCCGAGAAGCAGCTCAAATTCTTCCAACTCGAAGAAAAAAAAGACACACCCATACTCGCGTTATCCACGGGGATGAAGCGACGCCTCATATTTGCCCGCGCCCTCATAAACCAACCCCAAATACTCCTACTTGACGAACCCACCACAGGGCTCGACCCGCAGGCGCGGCATCTGGTCTGGGATGAAGTGCGGCACCTAAAAAAACAGCAAGTCACCATCATCCTAACCACCCACTACATGGATGAAGCCCAAATCCTCTGCGACCGCATCCTCATCGTGGACCACGGCAAAATCATCGAAGAAGGCACCCCAACCGAGCTCATCAAGAAGCATGTGGGCGCAGAAGTGCTCGAAGTCGACTACACCCCGCAGCTTGAAGTAACCCTAAAAGAAGCCTTCCCCACCGCACGCATCGAACGCCTCGGCGACCGCATGCAAATCTTCACCGACCAACCACACGGCATGTTTGAAAACTTCCTACAGCAGCATAAACTGCAAAACGTGTCAATACGAAACGCCAACATAGAAGACGTTTTTCTAAAACTCACCGGCAGGGGGCTACGAGAAGAATGACCACGCCGCACCTGCGCAAATCCAGTGTCCCCTTCACCATGCCTCGCCTCAGCTACCGCGTCTGGAAGGTTTGGCGACGCAACCTCGACGTATTCTTAAAAACCATAACCGTCAACTTTCTCCCCTCACTGCTTGAGCCCATCTTGTATTTGGTGGCGTTCGGGTTTGGCTTGGGCGGCTTCATCCCCAACATTAACGGCGTTCCCTACATCAACTTCATCGCGCCCGCCTTAGTCGCTATAGCCATCATGAATGGTAGCTTCTTTGAATGCACCTACGCCTCGTTTGTACGCATGTACTTCCAAAAAACGTTTGACGCCATAGTCGCCACCCCCGTAAGCGTAGAAGAAGTAGTTGCAGGCGAGCTACTCTGGGGTGCCACACGCTCCACCATAAACGGTACGCTGGTTTTAATCGTCATCGCCGCCGCAAGCCTCTTCACCCCCATCCCACTCATCTCAACGCCACTGGTATTTTTGGTGCCCGTCATAGCGTTTTTCGGCGGATTGCTGTTTAGCGCGATTGCCATGTGCTTCACCGCAGCCGCACCCAACATCGACTTCTTCAACTATTCATCATTTCTGTTTGTGATGCCGATGTTTTTCCTATGCGGCACCTTTTTCCCCTTAACCTCGCTGCCTCAAGCGGTGCAGGTGCTGGCGCTTTGGGTTTTGCCGCTAACACAGTTGGTTAACGTTACAAGAATCGCTGTTGTGGGGGCTGTGGAACCGATTTTGGGGCTCAGCACCTCGGTTATTGTGGCATTTAGCGTGGTGTGGTTGGCAGTGGTGACGATTCTGTTCTTTATCTTATCGATTAACCTCATGAAGCGCCGCTTAACTGCTTAGACGCGGATTTGGTGGACTTCGGCGAGTATGAGATAAAAAGCCGCCAGCCCCTTCCAAGTGCCCCATGCCTGCGCTGCTGCTCGGGCTTCATCGGCTTTGATGGGTTTGCCTTCGCAGCAATATGTTGAGATGACACGTCGGAGCCCAAAGTCATCAGCGGGCAGCACATCCCAGCGTTGCATCCCCCGCAGGAGGGTTAGTTCGGCGGTCCAGACTCCGATGCCTTTGAGCGCGTCAAGTTTGGTTATGATTTGGTCAGCGTCAGGCTGGGTTTTCATGGCTTCAAGGTCCAGTTGCCCAGCGGTGATGAGTTGGGCGGCGTTTTGGATGTATTCGGCTTTGCGTTGGCTTAACCCTACGCTTCGGATGTCGCTTATGTCTGCGGCTGCGATCGCATGCGCTGTGGGGAAGGCGTAGTGTGTTGTGCCGTCGAGGGTGAGGGGGGCTCCGAATTTGGTGGCGAGGCGTTCCTCGATGGTTCGGGCGACTTTTATGGAGATTTGCTGCTCCACAATCGCATCGAGTAGCGATTCAAATGCGGTGGGGGTGGTGGGGAATTTGAAGCCTCGAAGCTTATGGGTGATGTGACGCATGACGGCGTCGCCTTGTGACTCAGCATAGAAGTTGTTGAGGGGGAAGTTTAGGTTGAAGATGTAGGTTAGGATATCTTGGGCGCCTTGTTTAATCTGCGGCTTCAGGGGCGAAGCTGCTCTTAGAGTAACCATCAACTCTGGCTGCTCTAGCTTGGCGTTGGAGGTTACCTGCATCAAAACCAAGCTGCCCTCAACATCAATTACCTGCTGGAAAATGCCCCCTCGAAAACCCCGCACAGACATGTCGCCTGCGGAGAAAATCTCAGCAGACAACTCCAAACTAAACGGCGCTGTCGGTTGAAGGGTTATGGTTTTCGTGTAAGCCAATCAAACACACCCCAAGTTTGCCTTCTACTGAGCGGTTGCAATATTAAAGATTTTTAACTCTAAACCGCATTGCTAACCCAATTAGGTGACTCTAATGCGTATCGTTGTGCGAATAGGCGGCTCTGTCGTCGCAAACCCCATAAACCCCGAACTCCTCAGCAAATACGCCGACGTCATAAAAACCATCAAGCAGCAAGGACATGAGGTGGCGGTGGTGGTTGGCGGCGGCGCCTTAGCCCGAGAATTCATCGGCATCGCCCGCAGCATGAACCTCGACATGAACGCGCAAGACGAAATCGCCATATCCTGTTCACGCCTTTTCGCGCAGCTTTTCTTAAAAAAACTCGGCGACATCGCGTGTAGCAAAGTCGCGGTCTCGTTGGATGAAGCCGCTGCTGGTTTTGACGAGGACAAAGTGGTTGTTATGGGCGGGCTTAGGCCTGGCATCACCACAGATACGGTTGCGACGTTGGTTTGCGAACGCGTCAACGCCGACCTGCTCCTAAAGGGCACTGACCAAAAAGGCGTCTACAACAAGGACCCCCGCAAATACCCCGACGCCGTAAAACTTGACCACCTCACCTTCGACGAACTCGCCAGCGTGTTTGAGCAAAACGAGCACAAAGCGGGCATCCATCAAATCATTGACCCTGAAGCCGTCAAGGTGCTACGACGCAACCAGGTCAAGACGGTTGTGGTCAGCGGGTTTGAACCGGAGAATTTGTTGGCTGCGGTACGCGGCGAAAATGTGGGCACAGTCATAAGCTAACCCTTTAGTGTTCCAGCTTTGCGGTGACCTATTAGAAGAGGCACCTACCCCTCCCTTAGTTAAAGTACAAATAAAAAGCTGGAAAGGCAACCTCACGATTTTATTGTGAATGATATATCAACACAGAAAATTTTTATACACAATTAAAATAATAGCAGTATTAGTATTGGAGGAATACATTTTTGGAAAGTATATTATACCCTGATTACACAAACGAGTTAAAAAACGTAAAAAAACGGATAATCATTGAAGAAGAGAAAACTGAAGAAACGGACGAATACAAAGAACTCCTCGGCATCGCGGACGCATTCACAAAGGCCGACAAAAAAACGCTAAGCCCTTTCGCAGCCTATGATATAAATTTAAACATAAAAACGCTCGGCCAAACAGCCATCATAAAACAGCCCGAAAAGACAGGAGACGTGGAACCATTTGTTAGAAAAGCGGAAGAGGCAGTTGCTAAAGCATCAGAAGTAGCGAATTTTGAGCAAGCTAACTCGGAAATATTTAGCTATTATGGTTGGATGTCTGATCTCAAAATCGCCTCTCAAACAATGGTTGACATTGCCAATGAATTGAACACTAACCTTAAGGGACCTGAACAGTCTAAGTCAATTGTAGATATCATAGGGCAACCTTTCGAGGACCTCAAAAAGCGTCTCGAAAAAGTGATATCTGACACAGGAAAATTCTTCAGTGAAGCTGGGAAAAAATTTAAAGAAAAATTGTCCGACGCCGGCGAGTGGCTAAAGAAAAATGTGGTTTCAAAATTTATTGAAGCCTTCAAATGGCTATCCGAAGCATTTGATGCCTTCCGACTAAAGCTCTTTGAAAGCATGTTTGATTTCGTTAGAAAAGTCATAAACTTGGCCGCGGAGAAAGACTGGAAAATTCAAAGCATAACCGTTGGAATGCCTGAAATTGGCTTTGATTCAACCGAGATAAATTCGGTGAAGATACCGATACCGAGCATAAAAGAACCGCCCGTGACATTCCAGTTCAAACCTAAAGAATAAGCAACCCAAAAAAGGCACACACAGAGTCTCTACAAAAATAGAGACGCAGGCAGGACAAAAAGAGTCGAGGTCTTTCGTAGACCTCTTTTCTTAGACTTTAGTGTAACGTTCGCGTTGCTGAGTTGCTTTTTATCTAACGGTTCAACCTTGGTTTCTTTATTATAATGAAAGCAGCGAAACAGGCGATTAAGGCTAGGAGTGCGCCATAGGCGTATTCGGGTAACACAAAGATGCCTGCGGTTACTTCAACTTGGTTGTTTAGCAAAGTATCGATTCCGCTGTCATATAGTCCATTGGCGTTTACGTCGATGATTATGTCGTATTTTCCAGGTGCAGGATTAGAATAGATTACTGGTGTGCCAAGGGTGCCGTCGCTTTGCGTTGTTATTGTGTTTGTTGTAGAAGTGACTCTGCTTGGAATAGACATGCCTTCAGTCCACTCAGTGTCGTCAACCAAGTAGACGTTGTATGTTTTTAGCGGGTCGTATCCGGTTCCTTTTACTGCAACGGGCTCTCCGAGGTTGAAGGTGTCCTTTAAGTTGCCGAATTGATCACAGCTCTGGATGGTTGGGAGCATGAAGTTTGTTCCTGAAATGGCGTAGAAGTCGTCGAAGGCTACTTGGAAGTTTTTGCCGCTAAATGTCTGCCGAGCGCCCCAGAACATAAACTGGGCATACAGATCGTCTGTGCCTTGGTTTGACTGGCCGATGTATGTCCAATCATGTGATGCGTCCTTGAAATATGCTGAAGTGATTCCGCCATCTCGGATAACACGTAATAGACCTGATGTTTCCGTGCTGGTTGGTCGTGGCGATACGTTTGTAAAGCTGCCGTATGCGTCTACAAAGAAGGTTTGTCCGCCCTCTGATTGATGCGTATTCCATAACCAGTGGGTTCCATCGGATGCTACGTGTCCAAGACCTACACGTTGCACGGTTGAACCGCCCCAGTTGATGAGTTCATATTTTATTTGGAGCAAAAAGTTGCCCTGCAGGGTATCTTCAGAAGCTTTGAGTTTTAGCCAAAAGCCCCAAGCTGGATCTTGAGTAACAGTGGAGTCAGTTACTGTAACTATTAGGCGGTGATTTACTGTATCAACGTGGACATCGCCTATGGTGTTTCCGTTGGCGTCAAGGTCGCCTAAAATCCAGCGGTCTTGCCAGCCGTCTGATGTTGCGTCGTTAAAGCCATCATAATACAGGCCTGTTGCGGCACTTACCTGTGTAACTGATGCAAAACCTGAAGTTAAGAAGATTATTAGCAAAGTTGATAGAACAAATTTTTTTATTTTATCCATACCTTCTCCTCATTATTGTGCACCTCATCATTAACTATTTTAAACAATATGAAAAAAACAAACCGTTTTTCTATATAGGCACCATTTCCCCACAGAGGGAAGAGGATTGTTAAGAAAAGTTTCTCGACTAAGCAGCAAACCCGCGAATACTGTTTGGCTAAACATAGCCCTCTGCGCAAAGCTTTCCAAGGGGCTTAAAATTTTTAAGCTGCCGAGCCGTTGCTTACCTACGAGTCAGCATGCTAGACCTCATAGCCATGTGGAGTAAACCCAAAATGGTCGCCTTCACCGCACTAACGGCACTTTTGTATTTTGGGTTGATTTATCCGTTTCAGCAGTTCACGTTTTTCCAAGGCAACGCCGACTACCTCCGCGTAGGCATGTGCATCCCGCTTGCCTTCTCGTTTCTGTTTGGCCCCGCCGCCGCATGGGGAACCGCAATCGGCAACATAATCTACGACGCCTCAACCGCCAGCCTCGGCCCCATAAGCATCTTCGGTTTCGTCGGCAACTTCCTCATCGCTTATTTACCCTACACCATCTGGAACAAACTCGCCACCCAAAAACCAGACCTCAGAAGCATCAAAAAAGTCGGGTTATTTGCAGGTTTAGCACTTCTGGGCTGTTTAATCTGCGGAGTACTCATAGCCGCGGGGTTGGAGTGGATGAATATGGCGCCGTTTCTGCCTACAGCGTGGGTGATTGCGTTTACTGATGCGTTATGGGCGATTGCGTTGGGCAGCGTCATCTTAGCCGCAACGTACAACTCGGTTAGCAAACGTGGGCTCCTCTACAAAGACATACTTACTGCTGAGTAACGCGAGAAAAAATTGTGGAAGAAGGATTAATGATGCCGTAAGGGTCACATTGTTCCGCTTACGACAGCCATCTTGGGCATAAGCACCTTATCGATGGCGTGGCAGACGCCGTTGTCTACGACTAAGTCGGGTGTGATGATGTTGGCTCCGTTGACTTTGATGTTGCGGTGCAGATGCCACTTTTTCGCGTCAATACGCAACTCTCCGCCTGAAACCGCCTGCAGATATTCATGCTGTGCCAAATCCGCCGCCATCATTTTGCCTTCCACCACGTGGAATGTGAGGACTTCTTTGAGTTTCTCTTTGTTCTTAAGCAACGCGTCGAGGTCGGCTTTGGGGACCTTTGCAAATGCCTCATCAGTGGGTGCAAAAACCGTGAATGGCCCGGGGCTTTTGAGGGTTTCAACGAGCCCCGCCGCTTTGACTGCTTCTACAAGGGTGTTAAATACGCCTAATGATACTGCTGAGTCTACAATATCTGGCAAAACTTCACCTCCACAAGATTGATACAGAAACCGCATCAACATAATGCAACGTATGTTCTATAAACGTTGTTTTTTCTCAAACACGCTGTTATTCGGGGCACTCGATGATTTCAGGGTTCTCGCTTAAATCACGTAGCGTCCGCGCAATGGTTATGACATCACCTACTGCGGAAACCAGCGAAACGGGCATGCACACTATGGAGCTTCGAAAACGCTTCTTGAACCCCAACATCTCTGAGGCGGGAGCGGAAAGCTTCACCTGCAAATAGGTAAGCTGCCAAGTGTTGGTGTTAACGTGGGTGCCTTTGACTTCTCCCAAGATTACTCCGCCAGTCGTTATGATGTTTTTTCCTATTAGCTTAGAAGTATCTACCACAAAATTCACCATGAAAAAGCGGGGGGCTTTGGGTATTTATCGTTATGGTGGTGTCATCGGTGAACCACAAACAACGCGGCAAACTAAGGCAGTGTAAACGGGGTAACCCTGATGAGGGGCGCCCATCTTAAAACTTGACAGCATCGCTCTAGTTGTGTTTGGGTGGCGTTGAGGGTTCTTTTTGTTTTGTGGACCAAATAATCAGCGCCAGAAAACCGACCAAGGCAGCGACGATTGCCGCTAACAGATAGGGCATGTATATAGAGGAATCATTTGTGGAACCGCTATCTTGGGACTGGACAATTTTTACTTGGTGTGTACTATGTTGGTAGGTGAAGGTTATGAACCACCAGTCATCGTTTGAAGTTATTGAGTAGTTGTAGGGGTTTCCGTCAAGGTAGATTTTGATGTTTTCACCGTTAGGCATCAAGCTTTTGCTTATTGTTGCGTTGATATACCCCGTTGTTCCCGATGTTCCGTTAACGGTAAAGCTGATCTCGGGGGTTGTTGCATTAAAGGAGAGCGCTGAGATGGTGCTGTTGGATTCGATTAAGAATTTGTTATCGGTTGGGCTGGGGCTCGGCGTGGGCGTTGGCGAATATGGATTGTTGAAGGATGCATTAATGGTATGGTTGGCGGCGATGTTGTCAAACGTAAATGTGAAGGGCTCGTCAGAGTGGTATGCTATGGATAGTTTTCGCAATACTGCGGGGTATTCGTGGATATCGCATGTTGTACCCACCACGAAGGTTTTACCCTCAGGAGTTGTTTCTTCCATCCATTGAGTGGCCTGCGAGTAATGCACGGTGAGACCCTTTTGTTTGTAGATGATTGTTCCATTCAAATCCATTACTGCAAGGTATCCCTCAGCATCATTGGCTGTTGTACTTTCAAAAAGTATGTAGTTGCTGTTACCGTCAAAGGTTGAAGCCCAAGATAATTCACTATTGGGATGCGATTGATAACCTTGGAAGTTATTTGCGGAGGCAACTGAAGATATTACGTTGAAGGTGGAGCCATCGGTGGAGTAGTAAATGCTCCAGGTCCCGTTGCTAAATGGGGCAACCAAGAGCAGTATGTTGTCATCTGCCCATACTTTCGGATAGATTCCATCTGATCCGGGCACCGTGGGATCTATGTTGGATAGGATAGGGTCAGGTGATGCCCATGCGTTACTGGCAAGATCATACTTGTATGCGCACCAACTAAAGGTGCTAGCGGTATCGCCAAACTGCGCATTTGCTGTTTGCGTGTATATGGAGCCCTTGAAGTATGTTATTGATGTGTCTAAGAATTCATTTTGAAGATAACGTGTTTGAGAAGCGGGTAGACTAACGTATTCCCAAGAGTTGGAATCAAATAAATTGTCTTTAGTTGTTTTTGCAAATCCGTGAAAATCGGTATCCGCAATGTGAATAATCAAATCAGTACTTGAGGGGTTCAAAACATCGGTAATGAAACGAAGACTCGCAACGGTTTCCCAAATCCAACTGTTTGAGGTCATATTGTAGAGTGCAATAAAGCTCTCATCAGTAGGTTGATTGCCACAGAAAACCATGCAGTTTGGGAACAGGGAAGATTCTGTTACGTTTTTGCTTAGCGTTGGGATATAGATGAAATCGACGGCAAGTGGTGAGACTGCGATTTGAGTGGTTGGCATCCAGTTTGAGTCTGCCGCATATATCGTTACAGGGGTGTGAATCCAAGTATTTACTAAAAGGTATCTTTGGCCGTTGACAATGAAAAGTTCAATATTTTTGTTGATGTTATTGTTGATGTAGCTTTGGTTAAAGCTAAACTGGGTTGCAGGAAAAGGTTTGCCGCCATCGATACTTATCTCATTTATACTGTTGCCCGCCGAAGGCGTTATTGTGAAAGAAGCATCCGACAAATAAGGGTAAGAAGAAGTCCCAGAAGGCGAAATAGAACCACCCTCACCAGCCGATGCCGTAACATAATATGGCCCTAACGCGTCTTCTAAACCTGAGGAGTTAACGGGGGAGAAAAATACACATGTACAAAGCAGTGTGATGATTAAGGCAGTATTAACTGCAAAATGCATAATTTTTTTCATGTTCATAATCTCCAAATCATGCGTTCTTTGTGCTCAAAAAACCTCGCGGTATACTTCGGCGTTGGGGACGCTTTTGGTTTTGTTGACCAAATAATTAACCCAAGAAAACCAAGTAAGGCTATGATGATTGCAGCTAACACGTAAGGAAGATATGCAGAGAAATCTGTAGCTGATCCACTATTTTGCGTCTGGAAAATCTTCACTTGATGTGTGCTATGCTGGTACGTGAAAATTATGATCCAATAGTCATCGTTTGAATCTAGTGAACAATTGCATGGGTTTCCGTCAACGTTGATTTTGATGTTCTCTCCATTAGACATAAAGGTCTTACTAATTGTTGCCTTAACATAGCCCGTTGTGCCTGATGTTCCGTTAACTGTAAAGCTGATTTCTGGAGTAGTTGCGTTAAATGACAACGCGGATATTGTGCTGTTTGATTCAATCAAGAATTGGTTTCCAGTTGGACTAGGTGTAGGCGTCGGGGTTGTTGGAGTGTTAAAGGTTGCGTTTATGGTGTGGTTGGCGGCGATGTTGTCAAACGTGAACGTGAAGGGCTGTTTAGACGCGTACTCTATTGTCAGTTTCCGTATGACCGCGGGGAATTGGCTGACAGCGCAGGATGAACCCATCATGAATGCTTTGCCCTCGGGAGTTGTTTCTTCTAACCATTGGGCTGATTGCGTGAAATGAGCTGTAAATCCTGTTTGTTTGTAGATGATTGTTCCGTTCAAATCAAGTATTGCTATGTAGCCTTTGTTGTCGTGGTCGGTTTGGGTTTCAAAAAGTATGTAATCGCCGTTGTCGTCAAAGGTTGAAGCCGCAGCGCATTCAGCGTCAGGGTCGTTTGAGTAACCGTTAAAGTTGTTCACTGATGCGACTGATGATATTGTTTTAAAGGTTGAACCATCCGTGGAGTAGAAAATGCTCCATGTGCCATTGCTAAAGGGGGCGACCAAAAACAGTGTTTTTTCATCAGCCATAGCCATACCATACAGGCTATCAGCCAAGGGGATGGTGTTATCAATGTTGTATAGAATAGGGTCAGGTGAGACCCATGAGCTACAGGCAAGATTGTACTTGTAGACGCACCAGCTAAAACTGTTATTGCCGTTAAGATAGTGCGCGTTAATATCAAGTGTAAATAGGTAACCCTTGAAGCAAATAATTCGAGTATCTATGTGGTCATTGTGCAGATAACATCTTTCTGATTCGGGTAGACGAACGAGCTCCCACGATTGAGAATTAAACAAATTCTCCGTGGTTGTTTTTACAAATCCATGATCCACATCTGCAATTTCAAGAATTAAATCGTTGCCTGAAGGGTTAAAAATATTCACAACATAAAAAATGCTTAGACTTCTTTCCACGGTCCAACTGTTTGAGGTAAGGTTATAGAGTGCAACAAAGCCTGCGCCCTCTTCTTTGCCTCTACCGTCATTTCCGATGGTGATAATGCAGTTGGGGAACAGCGATGAAGCATTTACGGTTTGACTTAACGTTGGGACATAAAAATCGCCTACTGCAATCGGAGAACTCGAAATTTTTGCTGTAGGTACCCAGTTTGAATCCGCTTCATATATGTCAATAGCGGTGTAGATCCAAAGATTCTCTAAAATGTATCTTTGACCGTTAACAGTTACAAGTTGAATATTTTTACTGTTACTACTGAGGGGTCTTTCATAGCTGCTAAAGTGAGTTGCAGGGAAGGGTTTGCCACCATCTATGCTTATTTCGTTTATGCTGTTTCCCTCGGAGGGTGTGATTTTGACTAAAGCGTCAGACAGGTAGGGGTAGGGACTGGTTCCCGAAGGCATAATAGAGCCGCCCTCGGAAGCTGATGCCGTAACATAGCACAATCTCGACGTTTCTTCTGAACCAGAGGATTTCACCGTGGAGACAAGTACAAACGAACAAAACAACGTGATAATCAAGGCAGCATTAATAGCAAAACGCATAAACTTTCTCATCTTTGAAAACTCCAAATCATGCGCCCGCACGCGCTTAAGGTCGGGTCCACTCTCAAGTTAGCCTTTTGTAACCGCACAACTTATCACTTCTGCAGGCAACTATCAATTTAAAAATAAGGTATTCTTAAATTTTTTAGTCAATAAAGTTTGACCAAACCGCAGAAAGCCTTAGTAAAGATTTCTTGACTAAAAAAACATGCGTTTGTTCTACTTCTAAACGCGACTACTCTGCAGTGGTTTTAGGGGTAGGAGTCAGCTTGGGATAGTTTTCCTCGGTTTTGTTGGAAGAAGTGCCGAAACGACGCCGTTAACACGTAACTTTCCACTTCATCAAAGGGCACCCAGCGGAGTTCATCTGCGTCGCTTGCCGCGCCTATCTCGCCGCCTCGAACCTGCACAAGATAATCGGCGATAATGTAGTGGTACTTGATTTTGCCCTGCTCATCAAGATCTACAGTGTCCACCACATCGACAAGTTTGGGGCTGTCTACGGTTAGGAGGGTTTCTTCTTTGGCTTCTCGAATAACAGTGTCCTCTAAGTGTTCGCCGAGCTCGACAATGCCGCCGGGGACACTCCATTTGCCTTTGCCAGGTTCGTTGCCGCGTTTGATGAGCACGATTTTGCCGCCGTGCACTACGACTATGCCGACGCCGACAACGGGTTGGTCAGGGTACAATCGCTTCATCCAAGAAACCTCACGTACGCTATGGCGGCGGCTACTTAAAGATATACAGGTTGAAAAAATGAAAAATAAAAAGAGGGGCGTTTACTCGTAGCGTAGAGCGTCTACGGGTTTGAGTTTTGAGGCGCGCCACGCGGGGTACAACGCAAAGATGACGCTGACGCCGATGCCGAATGCTAAGGCTCCAAGGAGTACCTCGGGTGTCAAGATGGGGACTATGCTAAATGCTCCGCCGCCGCCCATGATACCTGAACCTAAGACTTGGGCGGTGCCGACGGCTAAACCCCAGCCTAAGACGATGCCGATTATTGCGCCCATCAAACCGATGATGATGGATTCACCAAGGAAGATGGTTAGCACGGTGCGGCTTTTCATGCCTAACGCTTTGAGGATGCCTATTTCTCTGGTGCGCTCGATGAGGGAGACTATCATTATGTTCATGATGCCTATGCCTGCGACGAGTAGTGAGATGGCTGCGATGCCGCCTAGGAATAACTGGATGGTGCTAAAGACGGTTGTGAGCAGGCTCAGCACTGCGGTTGAGGATATGACGGAGACTTGGTTACCGAAGTAGTCGTTTATGTCTTTGGTGACGTTGGTTATGGTTGCGTTGTCGCTGTTGGCGAGTTTGACCAGTATCATGTCGCATTCGTCGCTTCCAAAGAAGCCTTCAGCTTGCTGCACCGGGATGTAGACGCCTGTGTCGGATGGTCCGCCGATGCCGAAGCCGCCGATTTTTTGGAGTACGCCTGCAACGTCTGCTGTGTAGGTTTCGTTGACTGGGGGCAGGGTAGTTGCGTTTGTCCAGGTGATGTTGATGTGGTCGCCGACGTGGAAGAATTGGGTGCCGTTTTGGCTGGGGTCATTCACACGTGTGCCAACCACTGCAGTTAGGTTTGAGGGGTTTTGGGGTATGGTTCCGTCTGCTGCTATGAAGGTGGTGCTGTAGAGTTCCTCATAGGTTGAGTAATCGACGCCGTAGACGGTGACGCTGCGGTTGAGGTTGTCTGTTTCTATGAATCCGCCGCGCGTTATCACTGCAACTGAGGATACAATGTCAGGCGACAACGCGTTTATCTGGTCGGTATAGTTAACGTGAAGGGCGAAACCTGAATTATCGGTGCTTCCGCCGCCAAAAGCCGAGCCAGCCCCAGAGTTTCCTGCGCCAAAACCGCCGCTTGAACCCGGCGTAATAATGAGCGTATCAGCAGATAGACCCTGATTGAGCTGGTTAGTGATAGTAGCCTGCAAACCCTGCGTTATAGAAAGCAAAGCCACAATCGCGGCGATGCCAATTATGACGCCCAACGTGGTAAGCGCGGCGCGGAGTTTACGAAGGCGAATTGCGCTAAAGGAGTAACCGAAAATATCAAACGTCTTCATTTCTTGTTCACCATATCCGATGTTATTGACCCATCAAACACTTGCACGGTGCGTCGGGCTTCCCGCGCCAATTTATCGTCGTGGGTAACCATTATGATGGATACGTTTTGTTCAGTGTTGAGTTTCTTGATTAGAGCAATAACTTCGCTTGCGGTTTTTGAATCCACGTTGCCTGTGGGTTCATCAAGCAGAAGGAATTTGGGGTTATTTGCAAGAGCACGCGCGATGGCGACACGTTGCTGTTGGCCTCCGCTGAGTTCGGCGGGTTTGTGGTTAATGCGGTCTTTTAGCCCGACTTTTTCAAGGAGTTCGATGGCGTGTTGTCTTCGCTGGCTTTTGGATTTGCTGGCTATGGACATAGCTAATTCGACGTTGTCACGTGCAGTTAATCGGGGAATCAAGTTGAAGAATTGAAAGACGAAACCGATTCGTAAACGGATCTCGGCGAGTTGGTTATCGTTGAGTTTACCGATGTCCACGCCGTCGATAAGCAGATTGCCTCCAGTTGGTTTGTCAAGGGCACCAATGAGGTTGAGCAGAGTGGATTTGCCGCTGCCTGAAGGACCAAGAATGGAAACGAAGTCGCCGGTTTCCACTCGGAGGTTCACGCCGCGGAGGGCTTCCACAGGGATCTTGCCCAGCATGTAAGTTTTTTTAACGTTGATTGCTTCAACGACAGGAACCGAGTTTGATGACATTTTCTATCCTTCCATCAGTCTTGATAAAGGGCTTTATTTAAAGGCTAGTTAACTCTCAAAAAAATAAAGAAGGAAAGGGAAGTGGTTTCCCTTACTTGTTTAGGTACCTCCATGACAGCACGACGCAGATGGCTGTGACGACGATGGCGAAGACGCCGACGAATGCGAAGTCAAGGGCTAAGCCTGTGTATCCGTCGCTAAATATCATGAGGCGACGAATCGCGTCGATGGTGTAGCTGATGGGGTTTACGCTTGCGACGGATTGGAGCCACTCGGGCATTTTGTCGATGGGGAAGTAGGCGCTGCTTGCAAACATCAACGGTAGCGTGATGAGTTGGAAGATGGCTTGAGGCATCTCCATTCGTGTAGCTCGCAGAGTTAAGGCAGTGAATAGCGATGAGAGCCCGACGCTTATGAGGAACACTATTGCGAACACACCCAGAATGCTGAATGCACTGAAGTTGGTTCCTAACTGGAGCCCCAGTACGTAGGCAATGACGGTTACGATTGCTGCTTGGAACATGGCGCGGATGCTGGCTGAGAACACCTTAGAGAGGATTATCGTAGACCTTGCCACGGGGGTGCTCAGAACCTTGTTCATGAAGCCTAAGCGTTTATCCCAAACCACCGACATACCCGTAAACGCCGTCGTAAAGACCACCGTGAACGCAACCATACTCATAGCCATAAAGCTGAAGTAATCGGTTGTGCCAAACGTCGCCATCATTATGGCTTGCTGGTTCACGCCGGGGATGCCGCTGGGAATCATGGCGCTTAAGTTCATGGCTTTACCCAGTAGGGCTAACCACAGAATCGGCTGAATAATACCCATGATGAATACGAAAGGCTGCTGATACCACTTCTTGAGCTCACGATTAGTCAGTGCCCAAAGACCATGCAGTTTGCTTTTGTTGACTTGTTCTTCTTGGGTCATGCATGAGCCCTCCGCATAGTCATCCGCTGCGCCATAACACCTTCACGCGATTCTTCAGCGTCACGCATCGATTTGCCTGTGTACATCATGTAGACTTCGTTTAGGGTGGGTTTTGTGAGGGAGAGTTTGGTAACTACGTGACCTGCTTTTCGTATGGCTTCGATTATTAGGGGCGCAGTTAATTCGCCGTTGGATGATTTGATGGTGTAGCCGCCGTTTTCGCGTTTGACTTCTTTGACGTGTTCGACTTTGCTGATTAACTCGGTTATGTCTTCGTCTTTTTGGATGCTTAGCGTGATGATGTCGCCGCCGAGGCTGTCTTTGAGTTCTGACGGCGAGCCGATGACGACGATTTTTCCGTGGTCAATGATTGCGATGCGGTCACATAAGGCGTCGGCTTCTTCAAGGTAGTGGGTGGTTAGGAACAGGGTCATGCCGAATTCTTTTTTGAGCATCTTCACATAATTCCACGTCGCCGCACGAGTCTGCACATCTAAGCCTAGGGTGGGTTCGTCGAGGAAGAGCACTTTGGGTCGATTAATCAAGCCGCAGGCGAGTTCGAGTCTTCTGCGCATGCCGCCCGAGTAGGTTTGCACTCGTTTGTCTTTAAACGCGGTTAATTCGACGAGTTCAAGGAGTTCAGTGGCGCGTCGCTTGGAGACTTGTCGGGGGATACCGTAGAGGTCAGCGCAGAGCAGAATGTTTTCGTAGCCAGTGAGGTCTTCGTCAGCGGTGTATTCTTGAGGGACTACGCCTATGGCTGCGCGGACATCCATGCTTTGTTTAGCTATGTCACCGCCCAATATGGTGGCTTTGCCTTCGGTGGGGCGAATGACGGTGATGAGCATTTTGATGGTGGTGGTTTTGCCTGCGCCGTTGGGTCCAAGGAACCCGAAGATTTCGCCTTTCTTAACGCTAAAATCAACGTGGTCAACGGCTTTTAGGGTATTGTTGTAGACTTTGGTGAGTCCCTCAACTTTTATGACGTCTTCTGTTTGGCTCACGGGGATTCGCCTTTGAGGTGTTTGTTCATTTCTTCGAGTTTGGCGGAGGCTTCGTCGAGGACTTTTAGGGCTTCGTCAAGGGTTTTTTCGCTGTAGTTTTCTCTTAGAGTTTTGCCGATTGCCATCGAGGCAACCATTAGGCGTTTTAGGGAGGTGCGGATTTGGCAGGTTTTTTCTTCGGGGACTTCGTGGCAGAAGTGGTCAAAGAAGGGGCTGCCCATGAATCCTGCGTCTGCGGTGAATTTTTCGCGGATTTTGGTTTGTTCTTCGAGGAGTTCTTTGCCGCTTTGGGTGAGTTGGTAGCGTTTGAGTCCGTTTTCGGGGGGGAGTTCTTGGATGTATTGGTTGTCTTGTAGCCAGGCGAGGAGGGGGTAGATGGAGCCTGGGCTGGGTTTCCAGTGTCCTCCGGTTTGTTTTTGGAGTTGGTCCATGAGTTCGCTGCCTGACATGGGTTTGTCGTTTAGGGCTGAGAGTACGTGGTAGCGTAGGAAGCCCTTGGGGACCATGGCGTTGTGGCGGAGCCAGTTGCGTCGGTGGAACATCATGTGGCGTTCTTGGCGCATGGCGTCGCGGAATTGGTTTCTTTCTTCTTTATCCATGTGTATCACTTTTGATATCGTTATTGATATCGCATGTGATATCGATGGTGATATTTAAGCTTAGCCCAAAACTCAAACAAAAAAACCAAAACCGCCCCGCCACCAAACACACAATACATAAACAATCAAAACAACCCGCATGCAATAATTTATTAGACAAACAAGTATAGCCTAAGAACAGAGGAAAACTCATGCCAGGCTCCTATTCACGACTCTTAGGCGTCGTCGGAAAACCCAACACCGGCAAATCCACCTTCTTTAGCGCCGCCACCCTAGCCGCGGCAGAAATCGCCAACTACCCCTTCACCACCATAAAACCCAACCGTGGCGTCGGCTACGTCCGCAGCCCCTGCGTACACGTCGACTTCAAAGTGCAAGACAACCCCAAAAACAGCCTATGCCTCGACGGCGCCCGCCTCCTCCCCATCGAACTCATCGACATCGCAGGCATCGTCCCCGGCGCATGGGAAGGACGCGGCTTGGGCAACCAGTTCCTTGACGAAATCCGCCGCGCCGACGCACTCATCCACATCGTGGACGCTTCAGGCGGCACGGATTGTGAGGGCAAAAGCTGCAAACTAGGCGAGCATGATCCCGTCGAAGACGTGCAGTTCCTTGAAAAAGAAATCACCATGTGGATGGTCACCATCCTCAAAAAAGATTGGCCCCGCATCTCCCGCACCGCGGAACAGGACAAGAAGGGCATCGCCCATCACCTCGAAGACCGCCTAAACGGGCTAAGCATCAAAAAAACCTGCGTCAACGACGCTGTGCGCAAGGCTGGGTTGAGTATTGATAAGCCCGCGACGTGGACGGATGAGGACTTTTATCGGTTTGTGGACCAGTTGCGCCGCATTTCTAAACCGCTTCTGATTGTGGCTAACAAGATTGATTTGCCCACCTCGGCGGCTAATGTGGAACGCCTCAAACAGCTCGGCCACATCGTCATACCCGCATCCGCCGAAGCCGAACTCGCATTGCGACGTGCTGCAGAGAAGGGCTTAATTGATTATAAGCCCGGCGATGGCGACTTCAAAATAACCCACCCCGAAAAGCTGTCTGCGGGGCAAATCAAGGGTCTCGAGCAAATCAAAGAGAAAATCCTCAAAGTCAACGGCTCCACAGGCGTCCAAGACGCTCTAAACACCGCCTACTATAAGCTGCTTGATATGATAGCCGTCTACCCCGTAGAAGACATCGAACACCTCTCCGACCACAACGGGCGCGTCCTACCCGACGCTTACTTGGTCCCCAACGGCACCACAGCCCACCAATTCGCCTACATCATCCACACCGAACTAGGCGACAACTTCCTCTACGCCATAAACGCCAAAGACAAACGCCGAATCGGCGAAGACACCATCCTAAAAAACCGAGACGTCATCAGCATCGTCAGCACACAAAAAAGAACATAAAAACCCCATCTCTCGTAAGAAGCTCAGCCTCATAGTCACCTACAAGGAACCTTAAAAAAACAATTAAAGCAAAGAGGTAGTAATAGCTTGAATTCACAAAGACCCTTAAGGATACCTAACTATTTCTCCACAGTTTTTCGACTGCCAAAATAGCGCCGAATAGTATGACCGTTTTTTGATATTATGCGTGTTTAGGCGACCAAGAAATTCAGGCTCTGCCAAAATAGTCTATTTTTCGCTAGGTGAAATCGGTATGTAGGTGTTCGGTTCCTCTTTGTGCCATTTAAAATGCGGCGGTCTTAGTTTTGTGAGTTCCTCGGCGGCTTCAGGTAACCTGATTACGCCATCTTCGATTAACTGCAGATATTGGTTAAAATAAAGTCCATATCCGGGGTCTTGCTCCATTCGTGCAGCGGCTTTTAGCCCACAAATTACAGCGTTTTTTTCTAATGTTGGTTTTTCCATTCTTGCGAAGCAGTCTGAGAGGAACTCGTATGCTTGCACTTTCTGATAGTCATCAAGTTGCGGTTGAGCCATTAATAATTGTGCTTTCTCTATTGCTTCACTCGATTTGGTTTGGTTATTGAGTAACTGGTATGCTTCACCGATAAATGCCCAAGTTATTGCTATGTCAAATGCACTCTTCATTCCCTCAAATGTAGCCAGTGCTGTTTGAAGATTACTAAGGAATTTCCGAGGTATCTTCATCAAGCGATAAACCCAAGCGATATTATGGTAACAAAGGCCTCTGTCATAAGGCAACAATGGAAGTTTTAGGCACGCCTCAAACAAGTAGAGTTGAGCTTTGTATTCGCCCATCTTCTCCAGTGACTCCGATGCTCTAAAAACATAGTCAGCAATAGTTATGGGGTCACTTATCCACTTGAAATTCTCTTTGACGGCAACCTCCGCGTCTTGTCTTGTAAATTTTAAAGGATGCTTCTCTTTGAGCAACCGTTTCTTTTTATCTTCTGACTTAATGGTTCGATACCAGCGTAAGGCGACTGCACATTCAACTAATTGGAAAATCCCTTCAACGACTCTAGTGCGTTGTTTTATGTTATCAACCAGCCACTCGTTTCGCGTCGGAAGACCAAACTTTTTTACAATAATATCTTCAAAGACTTTCAGGTACTCAGAGAACCTTTGAACCGCCAATATGTCATCGGGGTCAATGAGTCTAAGCGGAGCATTGAACTGTTGGATTTCTCTTACCATTGGCGCATAAGGTAGCTTAATAGCAATGATAGGTTCCAAGAACTCCCATGCAATTCTACGATCCGCCTCCGTTATTTCTGTCATATCACTAAAAGTTGTGGAATATCGTCTTTCTCGTCTGTTGTTTCGCTTGCCCCTTCCTTTCACAATAACCCTTTGAGGGGTGAAAAAGATTTCAGGATAATTGGCTCTAATTCGCTCAAGCTGGCGGTCATCGAGCCATTTTTCCGTAAAAGCTATTGGCGAAGCGTTTTTGAGCTTCTTGTTTGCAGAATTGGTTGGAGTAGCTTTTTCTGGATGTAAAAGGTCAAGCAAAACCAAGTAGCCTATTTCTCTTATCTGATTGTTAAACCAGTCTTTTCGTAACATCATCCTTTTCTTGACATATCGGTAGAATCCAAAGTCAAGCTCTCTTTTTTGAAGGAATTCGCTCTCAAGAACGTAGTTTTTTATGATCTTGAAGGTTTGATTTTTTTCAGTTTCTGGCAGTTCTTTAATTTTCTGAACTGTATAGATGACTTGGCGATACTGAATTCTATAGCCAGGTAGTTTAAGGAAGTCCGATATTTTAGAAGCGTTACTTGATTCCATTTATTTCATCCTCTTATCCGCGTTATAAGTATTTAAAAAAGGGGGAAAGGAGGGAAGCTGCCCATGCTTTTACTCATCTTCTGAGCGTTCTTCCCAGTCATCAGGTCTTTCGTCATATCCGCGACTTTCCCAATAGGCGTCGTTATTGGGGTTGCATTGGTCTGAGTGATTGTCGCGGTCGTCTTTGTCATCAGTCAAGTTAGCTCACCTCAAAAGACCGATTGGTTGAATAAATTATTAGGAATCTCCGACATGATTCACATATTTGCACTAATTTCAGAAATTATGTAAAGCAATCACGAAAGAGGCAAGTGGTTAAATTAGTAAAAGGTCGGCAGGTAGATAAGCAAGTTTAGGCGAAATAATACAAGGGAAAATTCCTTTGAAGGAAACATTGGCACAAAAATGCAATCGGCTAGCCAAAAAAATCCCGAAAAGTCCAGTGCAAGAACTTTCAATTTATGAAAAATCAAAAGCGCATTGGTCTAACGCTTGTAGAGCAGACTTGATAAACCAATACCAAAAACTTAAACCACTTCTTGATAAGAAAAGAGGGTCCCTCAAAACTACTAACAATTTCTTTTTATATGTCATAAGAAATAGCGGAATCGAATCTCTTTCTGATAACCAGCTAAGAGAGCTAATCACCAACCTAGAAAGCGACCTTTCTATCAATACAAACAGGGAATGGCAAAAACTGGTTAATCAAGAAAAAACCAAGTATGTAGGCAGGCAAAAAGGCAGAGTTCATAGAATTTATCATTAATTTCTTAATACAACTGGGGATTTACCCTATCCTGTTATCCCATTTAGGCTCTCAAATCATTAGTCTGAAGTGACGGCTTATTTTTACGAGTTAATTATGTCTCTGTAGTGCATTAGCTGTAAAGTAGGAGGGGTCAGCCCTTTAGGAGGATTATATGAGTAGCGAGACTTTAACTGGTTGTTTAGGTTGTTTTTTATTCTGTTTTTTGTTTGGTGAAATTGCTTATAGGGTTGGTTGGGGCGTGGTTTTTGTGACGGGCGATTAACTTGTTTGGGCCATGCTAGTGCCCGCTTGCATTTTGCTGTTCATTGCTTTCTTTTGCTTTCATTGAAAACGCAACTGTCACAGCGGAAATATAGCTCTTGGTTGCGTTTTTCACCAACCTATTAGGCTCCTAATAGTTGATGTATGCAGAAACCTATAGGGGGAGGAGAGGCGGCGTGGGGTGCTTGCGTTTTGCGTATCACGCCTAACCGCCTGTTTTAGGCGCCGAAGCGGCGTTTTCGATGCTGGAAAGTTCGAAGCGCACGAAGCAAATCGATAAAGCGAAAATCAGGCCAGTATACATCCAAAAACAGCAACTCACTATAAGCCGCCTGCCAAAGCAGAAAGCCGCTTAGGCGTTCTTCGCCGCTGGTGCGGATTATCATGTCGGGGTCTTGTTTGGTCATGTGTGCGGTGTAGAGGTATTTTTCTACGGTGGCTTCGGTGATGTCGTCGATTTTTAGTTTGCCGTCTTGGACTTGATGCGCGATTTTTTTGGTCGCATCCACGATTTCTGCGCGTCCGCCGTAGGCAAAGGCGAAGTTCCAGAAGTACCCGTCATAGTTTTCTGTTGCTTTCTCGAGTTCGCCAATGATTTGTTGGAGGCTCTCGGGCAACATGTTAACTCTGCCGATAACTTTTACGTGAATTTTATCCCGATGCAACCGCTCATCTTTAATGAGCTTTTTGAACCGCTCCTCCGCCAAAGCCATAATCTGAGTAACCTCATCACTTTTCCGCGAAAAATTCTCCGTAGAAAACGTATAGAGCGTCACACATTTTACGCCCAACATATGCGTCCAATCCAGAAGCAACTCAACGGTGTCGGCGCCTTCCCCGTGACCCCACTTGTCTTTAAGCATAGGTTGAGTTTCTTGCTCATGCGCCCACCGCCTGTTCCCATCTAAAATGATGGCGATGTGTTCGGGTTTGACTCCATTTTTAACCTGATGCCACAACCAGTTTTCGTACAACCTGTACGCGCCGATGGCAGAAAGCATTCGTTCAAGCACTAAATGATCCTCGCATGTTAACAGGACTCAATTGCATATCTACAGGTAAAGTCGCGTTGGGTTTCAATTAAAGATTGCCCTACCCGCCACCAGAAGAAGCCAAGATATTTGGAGGAGAAGTGGGCTCCTCAGGCTTCTTAGCCCCCAGATCGGCATTATCCGTTTTTCTAAAGAAATCCTTCGCAGAACGGTTGATGATGTAAATCAACAGCACCGACGCAACGCCGATGAGTATGCCCACGATTATAGTGAATAGGAAACTCGAGAAGAAAGTATCACTTAACCCAACCACAGCACCAGAATCCTGGTAGTAATGGATGATTAGACTTGCGGTTGCATCAAGAATAAACCAAGACCACGCAACCATAACAATTAATGCAACGTTACGCAGAACCCGTGAGTCACGTTCAATGTATAACCGAATACTTCTACCCAAAAGAACAATACAAATACCGACCACTAAGTAGAGTTCGATACCTTTAATGAAGAAAGTCGCAATACGAGGCGTAATACTTAGCCATCCACTCGCATCCACGGGGAAGGGCGCAACGTTCCCGCTTACACTCGCAATACCCAAATAGACACTAACAGCAATACAGAGAATGCCCGCTATGACAGTGTAATTGGAAATTTGGATAGGCAACGCCGGCGGGTCATAATCTCTAGCCCAATGATAAAAGTTCCGAGTTGCACGGTCAACACCAAAGCCTTTGAGCAACAGAAAACCACCCACCACAATAACGATGGCAATGCCATACCAGTAAATGGCTCCTTGAATGAAATAGTTAATCGCCCAAAGAACCCCAAATATCAAAACCAAAAGACCCGGCAACCCCAACGCAATACGGGAATATTTGGGATTATCAACAAGCAGCTTAACGTATTTAGTGAAAACCGCTGCAGTTTCCTCAATAGATTCACTATGCTTTATGACAATACGGCGAACTGAAGAAACAGGCACACGCGATTGCACCAACGGCAAAACAGCTTCATCCGAGTAACCGTCAGAGACCAAGATGACTTCGTTAGCGTTGAAGGCTTCCTGCAAATAGTTAAGTTCCGCTACAAGTTTGCGGTCAGCGCTCACATCGCCAAGCTCAGTGCCAGAAATGGTGGCAACTTCAAAAACTTCTTGAGGTTGCTTCTCGTCGCGGAGGCGATCATAGAGGCGGACGGCTTCGAACATGGCGTTGGCGTCGGGTTCCTCGGGGTCTTTGAGTGCGAGGGCCACGGCGCCGTCGAGGTTGGCTGTGCGGCCTAGAAGAGGCGTTTTTATGGCTGCCTTAACTTCTAGATCGCCATCTCTATCGACACATAAAATGAGGATACGCTTTTGCGTTTGCTCGTGCGTTTCCTTATTAGCCATCCATATCTCATAATCCTTTATACTACCACTTAACTTTAAGCTTGCGTTTCCCCATCAGCCTCTGATTCGTCGCCTAACATTAATTGGTATTCGTCCCAACTGACTTCTTCGCCACGTTGCAGTTTTTCTCTAGCTTGAGTACCAATTTTTTCTTTGAGTTCTTTTTCTTTGACGGCTTTCTTTTCTTGTTCTTCTTTGCGTTTAGCTTGTTCTTCTTTCCATTTTGCGTCGGCTTCTTTACGGCGAATTTGGCTTTGTTCACGGAAGCTAGCGCGCATGCCTGTGGATTGGGCTATTAGCAGTTTCATTTGGGCGTATAGAAGATTGTTTTGTTCCTTATTTTTAATGAAGGCTTGATGGAGCAAGTCGGCTTCGGCTTTGTCACGTTTCATGGCGTTTACTTTCTCAAGCATTGCAGCATGTAGGTCTTGGCTTTTCTTTGCTAGCTCAGTTAATTCTTTGTGGTAGGCGTCTGCTTGGACATCAAAATTCTTACGGTGATCCATTAACTCTTTGAGCTTCTTGTATTGAACGTCAATTTTCTTAAAACCGCTCAATTGAATTTCAAGGGCTTTGACCTGTTCAATGTGTTCTTTCTCTTCTCGCACATCCATGGAGGTTGTGGAGATTTTCCATTCGACAGCATCAAGTTGTTTTTGGAGTTCACGGTGGCTAACACGGGGCGGAATCTTCTTCTTGAGTTCCTCAATCTTGTCTTTGATGGTTTTCATTTCATCGTTGATGGGTGTCATGTTAGCGCGGACGGCATCCCGTTGAGACTTAAGTAGTTTCACCCTCTCGTTTAGGTTATCACGCTCAACTTTAATCTGGTTGATTTCGTCGCGGGTTTTCCGCACTTTTTCATGCAGGTTATCTCTTTTCTCAATATCCTTTTTTATCTGTGCGTTGCCGTCGCTGATTTGCTGTTTAATCTTGTCAACCTGCTGGTTTATGTTGCTCATCGTTTTTTGGTTTTCTGTCAGAGTAGCTACGCTCCCCCGAGTTAAGAGTATGAATTAGTGTACGATGTTGCTCTCGAATTTATATTAATTGCTTATGGTCCCCTCAGTTTGCACGTTTCAACATTGGTTTCTGCGTTATAATCTTAAATATATGCGGACACCATCATCTGGTGAGCTTGAAAACATGTCATTTAACTATGATGATCTGCTAAAACGCGCGTGCGCGCAGATGCCTGAAGTTTCAGCTAAACAGGAACGTTTAGAACTCCCCCGCATAATGACCCAAACAGTCGGCATGCGCACCATAATCAACAACTTCAAAGACATCGCTGACGCCCTAGACCGCGACCCCCAGCACATCCTCAAATTCCTCACCCGCGAAATGGCCACCGCCGCAACCTTCCACGACAATCGAGCCATTTTCCAAGGCAAATTCCAACGTGACAGTTTTGAACGTCTACTTCAGCGTTATCTTGAAGGATACGTTACCTGCCCCGTTTGTAAACGCCCCGACACCCGAATTGTCAAAGAAAAACGCCTCTCCTTCTTGGTATGTAACGCTTGTGGAGCAAAATCATCCATCAAACAGTTATGAGCGACCTGACATGGACGTTTACCTAAACATAAAAAAAGTTGGGGAAAACGTGCTGTTGGCAGTATGCGACTGCGACTTGTTAGGTAAAACCCTGCGTGAAGGTAAGATTGTCTTTCGTGTAAAAGATGAATTCTACATGGGACGAAAAACCACCGTTGACGAGGCGGTGGGGTTGATTGGGAACTCGACGATTGTGAATTTAGTGGGTAAACACTGCGTCGAAAAAGCCATAGCCAAAGGCTACGTGCATCCCGAAGCGGTGCTAAAAATCGAAGGCGTCCCTCACGCTCAAATTGTGAAACTCTAATTTTTTTTCCTATTCCGCAATCAGAGGTTTAGGCAGGGGCAACACTTCGGGGGAGCTGCTAGTGGTTAATTCGCCGCCTTGAAGCACGGTTTCTTTGGCTTCTGCGCCCATATTGAAGAGCAAGTCTAAAATGGACATATTAGGTTGGAAGCCTTCGAAGCTTTGCTTGTATGTAGGATGATTGTAGCTATGCCACTGGACAGTGATTTTGGCTTCCCGAAACAGTTCCTCGTTGACGTAGTTTCTACCGCCTGAACCAGACAGGTAAACGTCTGCGCCCATATGCTTGCAGATAGAAACTAGCTTCTCATTCTTTTCGCGTCCCAAATAGGGAAACTCAGAGGAGCGCACCATGTTTACTTTGATGTTTAAGGCTTCAGCGACTGCTTTTATGAGGTGCAGGTTTAATCCGATTAAAAGTTCATGATCCGAGTTTATGGCGTCCCTAACAAGGGGGTAATATTCTTTGTAAAAGGGGGCGCGCTGATAATTTTGGGCTATTAGGCTGAGTTGCTTGTTTTTCCATTCCGTTCCGGCAATTTTTACGTCTTTGATGGTTTGAGGGTGTCCATGAGTAATTGGTACAGTTAACCATCGCCAGCCAGTGCGGGTTCGAATTTTGTTACGGTTATGGAAGCCGCCATGTTGGTACTGTGCGTCATCGTAAATAACAAATGTGTCACAACGAGCCAGCTTATCAAAGAAGCCCAGCCAAGGAATATATTCCGGTTGATGGACAAAAACAATCATTTTATTACCCTTCAAAAAACCAAAAAACCATTTGACAGGTCTACTTTAGGCTGCCTATCCGCGCTTTTTAGTCCTCCAGCTTTTATAGACTGACTCAAAACAGTGCAGGTGCTCGTCTGATTTCAAAACGCAGCTCTCATAATATGGGTAAGTTAATCAGCATATAAGAACTAGTTGCTTCCAGCTGTAACTACAAAACCCCAAAGTCATTGCAGACTCACAGTTGCCTCCCCTAGAAGCCTACGAATAGGCAGATGTTGAGGACAAATCGCTTCACACTGCCCACAGCGAAGGCACATATTAGCCCTATGCTCCACTGGTATGGTCTGGGCGTAGCGTCGTTTTATTTCCTCTTGTTCTTGGGGGCTGCGGCGTTTGGTGGCGGATTCGTTTAGAAACGCCAAGATTTGGGGTATGTCGATTTCTTGGGGGCAGTGATTACAATAGTGACATTTGGTGCAGCCGATGTAGCCGCAGTTCAAAAAAAGCTTGGACACTCGCTGCAGCATGTCGAGGTCTTGTTGGCTTAAACTGTTAGGATGGGACTGGTCGGCGCTTTGCAGATTATTCTCCACCTGTTGGAGGCTGTTCATGCCGCTTAGCGCCAATGTTACCTCTGGCTGATTCCACACCCACTGTAGCCCCCAATCAGATGGGGACCGCTGTGTTTTGGCTGTTTGCAGCTCTTTTTGGATTTCTTCAGGTGGGTTAACTGCTAATAATCCGCCGGCTAGCGGCTCCATAATAACTACCGCTAATCCCTTATCTGAGGCGTACCGCAGCCCCTCTTTGCCCGCCTGATAATGCTCATCGAGGTAGTTGTACTGTATTTGACAAAACGTCCAATCATACGCATCTACGATTTTTTTGAAAACATCTAATTCATCATGGAAGCTAAAACCCAAATAGCCTAATCTGCCCCGTTCAACCTGCCGCTGAGCCCATTCAATCATGTTGAGGTCTTGGACTTTTTGCCATAATTCACGCGTTAAAGAGTGGAATAGGTAGAAGTCGATGAAGTCTGTGTTTAACCGCCTAAGTTGGGTTTGTAGGATAACGTCGAGGTCACTTTTGGTTTCCACGGAGAAGACTGGCATTTTTGTGGCTATGCGTGCTTTTCTGCGGTAGCGGCCTTGGAGGGCTTTGCCGACGACTTTTTCGCTGTTGCCGTCATGGTAAGTGTAGGCTGAGTCTATGTAATTTACGCCGTGGTCAACTGCGTAGCGTATGAGTTGGATGGCTTCGGCCTCGTTTATTGCTGATTGGTTGTCTCCGAGGATGGGTAAACGCATGGTTCCAAACCCCAAGGCGGAGGCTTGCCAGTCAAGTCTGCCAAAACATCGATACTGCACAAAAACACCAACAGTAACGAGCCAAACATGCAATTAATAGGTTTAGTGTAGTCAAGTGGCAACAAACTTCTTCGCCCAAATTGCGGGTCAGCTTATGGGTTTATCAATAAATTTAATATCCCATCCGTCCCACATGTACCCAACCGTTGTGCCCCAATGAAAGAAACCCTCAAAAAGTTCCTAAGCAAACGCGCCATCGTCATCGTCTTGGTAGCTGTGTTGGCGCTATCTGTCTTAAACACGTACATGATTTTTGAGGGCACCCGCTCATCATTATCAACATCAACGGTCAACTACGATTATGTACTCAGCCAAGACGGAGACAACTACAAACTCAAAAACATGCTAACAGGCTTTGTCACCAACGAAGGCCAAAGCGCCTCCAACGCCCTCAACAACGCCCTATCAGGAGGAAAATCAATTTACATCAACGGCGGAACCTACACTCTAACGGGTAACGTGGATGTTTCTAACAAGTTAAACCCCAAAATCATAAGCGACGGCGCAGTCATCGTCGGCAACGGCTACAAAATCATCATCCGCGGCGACGACTACACCACCTCAAAATACGCCACAATCTCGGGCTTAACCCTCATTAACGCCACCATCCGCGTGGAAAACTCGTTTGGCGTCACCATCGAAAACACCCTTTTCCAAAACACCACCACAGGCATAGAATTCGCCAACACCAACACCTGGACCGAATACACCAAAATCGAAAACTGCCAATTCATAAACGCATCCGAAGGCATCGCTTTTCGGAGCCCCGCAGAAAACGGCACAGGCTCCTACTCCAGCTCACAGATTGACCGCTGCTCCTTTAATGTCCGTGACAACTCCGTGGGCATCAACATTGAGCCTCTCGCTGAATTCTCTGATTGCCAACTCCAAGACGTCCGATTCTGGCTAGGCGAAGATGGAGCATCACACAACCAAACCGCCCTACTAAACAATGGCGCAATGTCTCAAACCTTGCTCTTTGGTGTCGTGTTTGAATCCTTCACAGAAACACCAAACGATGTTTTTGGCATTGACCTCGGCGAAACCTGCGACTCCGCGCCCATCCTTGACGGCGGCGTAAGCTTTCTAGGCAACTGGACCGCCAAAATCCACAACCCCTACGGAATATGGCTCTCAAGCATCGACTGCGCCTTTGACCGCGAACAAGAACCCGTCCCTGTCGGCGTCAACAACCAATACGGCGCCAACACCACCATAGAGGTTCATCCCCTCAAAATCTCCTCGTTTAAACCCCGCATCGAAGTCGGCGGCAACTTCAAAGAAGGCGAACTAGTAACAGTTCGGGTCCGAGTCGAATACATCGACAACTCTATTTCAACCTCAGTTGCTCGCACCTTCAACAGTACAGGCTCCGCGTGGCTAAGCGATGATGAGATTCTCGCATTGTTCCCCTCGCAGAACATCATCTGGGATATACTTGTCGACGCAAAATCCTCCATGAGTTCAACGGGGGTTTGGGTAAAAATCAGCGGATACGGCAACGCAGGCTGAGCACACCAGACTTTTTGCCTCTATCTGAGGTCATTGCGCCTTTGATTGCTTTCATTTGCTTTCACGAACCTATTTGGCGTCTATTTGGATCCTATTAGTGGTTCTATGCAGAAACCTAAGAGGGGTAGGTCACTATTGGTACAGAAACAGCTCAAAAGTATGTTGGAAACCAGTAGAAATCCCCTGCCTGTTCATAATTAGAAAGAGCGGGAGAGGTAGTTGTTAAGGCATATATGAAGGGTCAACCCTGTTAAGAAAGGTGAGCGTTTGGTAAAAGTTGTAGCTGTAGTCGGCGGCAAACACTCAGGCAAAACAACAGTAATCGAGCATTTAATTGCTGAGTTGAAGCGTCGGGGCTTTAGTGTGGGAGCGGTTAAGGAGATGGTGCGGATTCCAACGTTGGATACACCTGCAACAGAAACAGACCGATACGCTCAAGCGGGAGCAGAAATCATCGTGGCGGTTCCCCGCGTCGAAACCGTAGTTTTCATCAAAAAACGCCTCACCTTAGCTGAAGTTGTGCCCTACCTTCAAGGGCTCGACTATGCCGTCTTAGAAGGCTTTGAATCGGAACAGGGCGTGCCAAAGATTGTTGCCGCTAAAACCGTAGAAGAAGCCCGAGCCTATCAAGATGGCTCTACCATCGCCATATCAGGCATAATTACGGATTCGCCTGACCAGATAACTAAAGCTTCAGAGTTAAGCGTTATTTTGTTAAACAGCATTCGGCAAACTGCGATGTTAGCAGACGTGGTGGAACAAAAAGCCGCTGCCTACACTTAATCGGCGTCTTCGGTAAAAACATTTAACGAATCCGCATTAAAGCAGACGTAAACTTGGTCGCCGCTACTTAGCCCTAACCGTTTAATCTCGGAGAGGGGCACTCGCGCTTTCAAGGTGAAACCTACATCAAGGGTAACTTGAGCATTTGAGCGCATCTGAACCATTTCTGTTATGGTGCCTTCGAGGGCGTTGTCAAATTCGGCTTTTGAGGGTGCTTTTTTGTGTAGATGAACATTTTCGGTTTTTAGGGTGCAAATTACGTCTTTACCGACAAGCTGGGGCGCAAGCGGAGCATAGAGAGTTTTGGCGCCAGATTGAATTTCAAGGAGTGCATCCGAGACTTTGGTGACGTGGGCGTTAAACGTGTTTATACCAAGAAACTTAGCAGTGTATGATGATTGGGGTTTGTCAAAGAGTTCAGGACCCGTCCCGATTTGCTGAATGCACCCGTTACCCATGACTGCTATGCGGTCAGACATAATGAAAGCTTCAGAGAGGTTATGAGTGACATATACGGCGGTGACTTTTAGGGTCTGCAAATAATTCTTAAGTTCCAACCGAAAAGACTCCCGCAACTGAGGGTCAACTGCCGAGACAGGCTCATCTAGCAGCAGGACTTTGGGTTCCGTAGCAAGAGACCGCGCCAACGCCGCCCGCTGCCTCTGCCCCCCGCTAAGCTGATGAGGATAATATTTGGCATATTCACTAAGACCCACAAACTCCATTAGCCTTTGGGTTCGGGTCTTTATTTCCTGAGCAGGTAACCGCATCGCCTTTAACCCGTAAGCGACGTTGTCTTGGATGCGCATGTGAGGAAAAAGCGATATGGTTTGAAAAACGTAGCCGACTTTGCGTTCCGATGGTGTTAAGTAGATGGTTTTGTTGCCTTTTTTGCCGTTCACTAACACGCCATCAATGCATATGCTGCCACAATCAGGCTTAGTTAAGCCGGACAAGATGTTGAGAAGCGTGGTTTTTCCGCTACCGTTGGGACCCAACAAGGTCAGGATTTCCTTGTCCTTAACTTCGAGATTGAGGTCTTGAAGCACCATTTTTGTGCCATACGATTTGGATAGACCTTCAACGGTTATCATTCTTTCTTTTTACCTCCTGACCTTTTTTGTTCAACATATTTGATGATTATTAGGATAGAGAAGGATATGACAATTAAGACCGTTGAGAGCATGACGCCGGCTAAGGGGGTAGAATTCATCAGAACATAAATCGATAGCGGCATAGTCTGAGTGACGCCGGGAACGTTGCCTGCAAACATGATGGTAGCGCCGAATTCACCTAGAGCACGAGCCCACGTCATCATGACACCTGAAATAATCACACTTGTTGAAAGCGGCAACGTAACCGTTAAAAAGACTCTGAGTTTTGAGTCACTTAGAATTTTGGCGCTGTTTATGAGGTCTTGGCTGACGTTTTCAAAGCCAGTTTTGGCTGAACGCAAAATAAAAGGTGAAGCCACAAATATCTGCGCCAAAATCACGGCTATGGTGCTGCCGGGTATAGTTAGGTTTAGACTATTAAGAATGGGACCCAAGAGCCCTTTGGGCGCAAACGCCAAAAGCAACGCGACGCCCGCTACTGCGGGGGGCAAAACGATGGGCAAATCGATAAGGGTGTCAAGTATGGATTTGCCGGGGAATTTTCGGGTCACCATAAAGTAGGCGGTGGGCACCGTCAACACAATAGACACGCCCGTCGCTATGGCAGATGTGAAGAGACTAAGTTGGATGGCTTCTATGATTTGACCGTTTTGAAGCTGCGCGCTGACTTGACTGGGGTCTATGCGCAGAAAAACCGCAATTATGGGTAGCGCTATGAACACAAGGTAAGTTACAAAGATTAGAATCAGAAGTGCGACGATTATTTTGTTTGAAAGCTTGGCTAACCGATTAGAAGCTTGCGTGGATCCTAAACTTTTTTGGTTCAATACGCGTTATACACCATAATGTTTGCTTTCAAAAAAAGATAAAAGAAGTATATAATATGCGCCGTCTAAGTGCCAAATCCGTAGTCGGCGAGTAAGCTTTGTCCTTGGCTGGAAGTCCAGAAGTCAACGTATTTCTGCGTTAAGTCCACGTTGCTCGCGCCACTAACCACTCCAATGCCATAAGTGCCCTTTGTGTTGATTTCTGCGGGAACCTCAATGAAGCTCAGTTCAGCACCAGACATGGCACCGTAGGTTGCATCTGAAACGAATGCCACACCTGCATCAACTGTGCCAAGACCTAGAGAAACTTTGCCGACGACGTCTTCAACGCTGACTTCATAGGAGACCACGTTATCGAGGAATCTGCTACGGTAGTTAACCCACTCTGAACCGAGATAGAGGGGGCTGCTTGCGTTTCCCCAAGTGGCGTCAATTTTGTTGAGGGTTTTATTGGTGTAGGAGCCAACGGGAACGGCGAAGTCTGCGATGACGATTTTCACGCCAGGTTTGACGAGGTCAAGGAGGCTTTCGATGTGTTGAGAGTTGTCTTTGGGTATTAGGATTTCAAGTTTGTTAGTGGTGAAGTTTTGGTAGCCGTTTACGAGGAGGCTTGCGTCGTTTAGTTGTTTGGTCCATTTTTGGTCGGCTGCCATAAACACGTCGCAGGGGGAGCCAGAGGTGATTTGTTGGTAGAGGGTGTTGGAGCCTGCGCTGTTGAGGGTTATGTTGCAGTGGTTTTGGGTGTTGAATTCGTTGGTCATGTTGTTTACGACGTTGATGAGGCTGGAGGCCATAAACACGCGTAGCGTTTCTGGTTGGGTGTTGCTGGCGTTTCCGCTGTAGAGGTAGTAGCCTACGGCTGAAGCGCATAATATTATTATGACTAATCCGATGGCGAGGTATTTGGTGTTCATATAATCAACCCGATGTTATCTTTCAGTCAGTTCAGGTTGTAATTAAACTTTTCCCACCCAAACACAAACACCCAACCACCCAAAAACAAAAAACAACTCGCCACAACAACCTACAAAAAACAAAAAAACGCCTAAGCCACACTTTTTAAGGCAACATCAAGCTCAGCCTGCGCGTTTCGATACCTCTTCACCAAGCTTTTGCCATACTCCGTTACTTCTGAGGAACCGCCACCTTTTGCGCCGCCACGAACCCGCTTTACCAAAGATTCGCCTAAGCGTTCTTCGGCGAGCGTTATGCGGTGGAGCGCGTAACGATAAGACATGTTGAGGTGTTGGGCGGCTTCGAGGATGGAGTGGTAGCGTTCGATTTCTTCGAGGAGTTCGGCTAGGCCGTTTCCGAATACGGCTTCTCCTTTTTGGTTGACCATCCAGATTTTGGTTTCGTAACGCAGGGCGCTCATGGTTATCAGCATATATTTATGGGGTATAGGAATTAAGCTTAGTGCTTTGGTGCATGGGTTTGTTGTCTGGTTGCTCATCGGTGCATAAATCGCAAGCTTAATATATACTGTATATACCTCCTATGTCGGTAAAATTGCATTTTAGGTGAACATGAGGGAACCCAGAAAAGTGCCAAACAACAGTGAAAAAATCCAAACTCAAGGAACCTTAGTAGACAAGCAACAACTAAACCCCGTCACTAAGAAAATTACGATATACGCTCCCGCTATAGCGACTAAAGCTAAAGCAGGTCAATTCGTCATATTCAAAGTCCACGAAGACAGCGAACGCATTCCTCTGACGCTTTCCTCATGGGACAAACAAAAAGGCACCATCACCCACATATTCCAAGAAGTCGGCTTCTCAACCCTCGAGCTGGGCGCACTAAACATCGGCGACAAAATCCTAAACGTCGCAGGCCCCTTAGGCAACCCCAGCGAAATAGAAAACTTTGGCACTGCCACCGTCATATGCGGAGGCTTAGGCACCGCTGTGGCATACCCAGTGGCTAAAGCCCTCAAAGAAGCAGGAAACAAAGTCATCTCAATCATAGGCGCACGCAGCAAAGACCTCTTCATCTTAGAGGACGAAATGCGCGCGGTCTCGGATGAAATATACTTCTCCTCAGACGACGGCACCAAAGGACAGAAAGGCTTTGTCAGTGACATCCTAAAATCCCTCATAGCCCAAAAATACACGATAAACATCGTTTTTGCCATTGGACCCCCGATAATGATGAGTGTCATCGCAGACATCACCCGTCCGTATGGCATTAAAACCATCGCCAGCCTCAACCCCATCATGGTTGACGGCATGGGCATGTGTGGCGCTTGCCGCGTAACTATAGGCGACCAAACAAAATTCGCCTGCGTAGACGGCCCCGAATTTGACGCACACCAAGTCAACTTTAAAGAACTAATTCAGCGCCTCAAAAGTTACTGCACTGAAGAAAAGCACATCCTAACCGTTGAGAAACCTGGAGGAACATGTCAATGTCACGGCCACTAAACAACAAACCCCAAAACCGCTTCAAAGCTGTTGAAGTCCCCAAACAAGACCCTGATGCGCGTATCAAGAACTTCAAAGAAGTCGTCTTAGGCTACACTGAAGAGCAAGCCCAAGCTGAAGCTTCTCGATGCCTCAACTGCCCCAACCCCCAATGCGTCAGCGGTTGCCCCGTAGGCGTAGACATCCCGGGCTTCATCGGACTAATTAAGCAGAAAAAATATCAAGAATCCATCGAAAAAATCAAAGAGAAAAACAGCCTTCCCGCCATCTGCGGACGTGTCTGCCCACAAGAAGAGCAATGCCAGAAAAAATGTGTCCTTGGCAGAAAAGGCGAATCCGTCTCAATCGGGCGCCTAGAACGTTATGTAGCAGATGTTGAACGCGAAAAAGGCGTAACAGCCCACCCAGCCAAAGAATGGAACGGCAGAAAAGTTGCTGTAGTCGGCGCAGGCCCCGCGGGCTTAACCGTAGCAGCAGACTTAGCAAAAATAGGCTATCACGTCGTAATTTTTGAGGCACTCCACACAGCGGGCGGTGTCTTGGTTTATGGTATCCCCGAATTCCGACTCCCGAAAGCGATTGTGCAAGCTGAAGTTGAATACATCCAAAAACTCGGCGCAGAACTCCAAACCGACGCATTAATCGGCAGACTCTACACTATCCCTGAATTGCTCGCAGACGGCTACGACGCCATATTCATCGGAACTGGCGCGGGCTTACCTAAATTTATGGGCGTACCCGGCGAAAACCTCTGCGGCATATACAGTGCAAACGAATTTCTCATCCGCGTCAACCTCATGAAATCCTATGATTTCCCCAAACGCCGAACACCAATTCATATAGGCAAAAAAGTCGTCGTCATCGGCGGCGGCAACGTAGCCTTGGACTCAGCACGGTGTGCACAACGGTTAGGCGCAGAAAACGTAACCATAATGTACCGCCGTTCCAGAGATGAAATGCCCGCTCGCCACGAAGAAATCAGCAATGCCGAAGAAGAAGGCATCCACTTCAAATTCCTCGCAAACCCCACCCGCTTCATATCGGATGACAAAGGCACAGTTAAAGCCATGGAATACATCGATATGCGGCTCTCAGCCCCTGACGCATCAGGTCGAAGCAAACCCGTACCCGTTCAAGGCTCTGAAACCGTCATAGACGTTGACACAGTGATTCTTGCTATCGGACGCACCCCTAACCCCATTATCCAAAGCACCACTAAAGGACTAAAAACTCTCGTTGGCGGCATCATAGCAGTCGATAAAGATACAGGCTTAACCAGTTTAGAGGCAGTTTATGCAGGCGGCGACATAGCCACAGGCGAATCCACCGTGATTAGCGCAATGGGTTCAGGTAAAACTGCAGCTAAAAGCATCGATAAATACCTCAACGAGAAAGCCCAAAAAGCTAAAGCCTCCGCAGATAAAACTGCGGCACCTTAACTTTTCTTTTCTTCTTCAGAAACAATAGCTATTTCATCAGTTATTTGTTCGGGGTTAGGCGCTTTAAACGCGCGGTTAACCGTCATTTCTGCCATACTAAAAGCGCAGTGACAAATTCTTTTTATGTCGTCACGTATTGAGCAGATGCCGCAGACTAAATCGGCGCTTTTGGGACCGCCCGTGAAGGATTTAGTGGCAATGTCCATTTCAGCCTTATCCATACGCTGACGATACCGTAAAATCTCAACCGCTTCAGCCACGTTTTTGGAGAAAAACGCAGTGATGCCTCGAACATAGAGACCCAACACTTCACGCGCCGTGTCAACCATCAAGGAGAGGACATCAAGAGGGATTTTTTGTTTTACTCCGTTGAGCATGATGATGTGGCGTGCGATGTCAGCGGCGTAGTCGCCTGCATATTCCATTCGGTAAACTAGGATTTGGTGGTCCATACAGTCGAGGGGGTCTACGTGGAGTTCGTTAGCTAAGATTGGGTCTTGGGCAGCGTTGCGCAAGATACGCAGAATAAAGAAGCCGAAGTGGTCTACGTCATCGTCAAGGGTCATGACGGATTTGGCAAGGTCGGCATCATCATTTTTTAAGGCGTTTATTGCGCCTTCAACCATGGAGTAAGACATTAGGTGCATGCGTTGGATTGCTTGTTCAATCGAGGCGTTGGATTCGTCGGTGAGGCTTTGGATGTAGACGCATTTGGCGTCGGCTTCCATGACTCGCAGATAGAGACGCCCTGCCATGCGGCGGATGACTTTGGTTTGGGCGACGGTGAAGATTTTATCCGAGGTTAAGATTATGCCGGAGTAGCCGTTTAGGAAGGCGCCCAAGATTTTTTGGGTTATGAAGAGGTCATCTTCGTATTGTCCGATGCTGAGGGTGATTTCTTTAGGTTCAGATTTGTTGACCGCACTGGGGTAGATGACAAGCGATCGGTCGCGTTGAATGTTGAGGGATACGGCGTCGCCTTTTTTGAGGTCGTTTAGTTGCATCCACTCTTTGGGTAGGGATACGACTAGGGAGGATTTTCCCAGCGACATGATTTTTCGTTGTTCCATATATAATCGCCTGCGTGTATTAATTGTAAATACGACTAGTCAATAAATATATACTCTACTGAAAAAACATGCATTTTTATCCAGTTAACCCCCAAAAAAAGCCAAAACAGCCCCTGCACCTTAAGAAAACACACGTCCCAGCAATGACCTGTTAGGAGACTTAACTCCCTTCCCTGAGATAACAGTAGATCAAAAATATTTTTTTTCGTGTTGTGTTGTTGGCCTTGTGGAGAAATAATCAGTTTATACATGCCGCCACACGCACATGTCGGCGGTTTCAACATACATCCATGTTGAGCGTGTAGCGGAGTTCTGTTATGCCACACCCCAACAGACCCCAAAACACAATGCAAACCCAAAAAGCAACCCCCACCTACGGTTGTCTTGTGGCAGCCCTTAAACCGCCAAACCCACACAAAAAGGCAAAACAAAAAATTTTGAGCTACTAATATTTTAAACAATAAAGAGACAAAAAATTCTGGTAAAAGTCTACTACGGGATTCTGCTTTGGCACAAATGAGTGTTATCAGCGGCTAACCCTCTTGGAAAAACATATAACACAAATTGCCCAAACAAAGAAAAGCTGTTAAAACCTTGAAAAAATCAATACCGCTATGCGCCATGTTGCTTACTGTTTTAGTTAGTCTCCCATTATGTGTTTTAGCGAATCCTTCAACTGTCGACCCTGACATACCGCAAACTCCAAACAAAACCTCACCCACAATCACCCTTGACGCACCAATTAACAATCAATCCTTCGACGTAGGCACAGAAATTCCCTATGTTCTGACAATAACGGTTCCACCCGATTGGTTTGTTAATCAACAAGGAAAGTGCTATAATTCAATTTTGGGCATCGGTTACGTTCTTTCATATAATCAATGCATAAGCCTTGCGGGAGAGCGCATAGACCAACCTGACCAATACGTATGGAAGGATGACAAATTTGTTGATGTTCCAAGTTTTTCAATACAAAACCCTAACATAACACTCTCGGGTAAACTGCCCGAATTACCCGTGGGTCACCAAGCTATAATAGCCGCGGTAAGCTGGAGCAGCGACTATCATATTCCCAAAGAAAACTTCCAAGGCTCCCCCATAATACGTGAATACCGAAATGTCACCTACTCAAATGTCATTAACTTTAATGTCAACAACCAATCAGCACAAAACGGAAACCCAGCATTTCCTACATCCTTGCTATTAGGAACATTTGTTGGTTTTACCGCTTTAGGTGCAGCTTTAATAGTTTTTTGGAGAAAGCACAAAGGAAAAAAGTAACAAAAATAAAATGAAAAAAAGTTTTAGTTGGCGGTTCCGATGCCGACGGATATCGTTTGGGTTTGTCCGTCTCTTACCACGGTGAAGTTTACGGTTTGTCCAGGCAGGGTGTGTTGTTCGAGGTATGCGAGGAGGTCGTCGGTGTTAGTGATGCGTTGGTTGTTGATGGCTATGATTATGTCTCCGCCGATGGTTATTTGTGAACCCAAAATTGTTGCACGGGTGTCGCCGCCTATTAGCCCATTTTGCCCTGAAGCGCTCTCCACCAGCCAACCGTAGGTGACGCTTACGCCCATCGCTTGCGCAATCTGGTAATTCATATCGGTGCCTTCAGCGTTTATTGAGGGATGCTGGTCATAGGAGCCAGTGGATACAAGCGTGGGTAACTCGCGGATGATGGTTTCGGAGGGTATGGCAAAGCCTAAGCCCTCGGAGTCGCTGATGCCTGCGGTCGTTATGCCTACGACTTCGCCGTTGTAGGTGATAAGGGGTCCTCCAGAGTTGCCTGCGTTAATGGGTGTGGATGTCTGGATGGTGTTGGGGATTTGGGTGTTGCCTCTGCCTGAATCTGAGGATTCAACGATTGTTCTGCCTAAAGCGCTAACGATACCAGAGGTTAAAGTGCCCGATAGTCCGTAGGGGGAGCCGACTGCGACGACTGGGTCGCCAACTTGCAGCGCCGCGGAGTTGCCAAGCGTAAGCGGGGTCAAACCCGTTGGCATGGGGTTCATGATTAAAACTGCAAGGTCAGCTTTGGGGTCTGAGCCCAGAACTGTTGCAGGGTAGGTGTCGCCGTTTGCCAGCGTGACGGTCTGGTTAATCGAGCCAGAGACCACGTGATTGTTGGTGACGACGACAATTTGATTATTGACTTTGGTGATAAAGCCGGAGCCCTGCTGCATTGAATATACCGTTCCACCAAAGAACGTCCGCGCTGGAACTAGGTCTTGGATGATAACCACAGAGGATTTGACTTGCTGATATAGCGCGGAAAGTGAAACGTTGTCGTTAAAGGTGAAGGTTGGGCTTGAGCTGTTGCTGGCACTTTGTACCAACCCCAGTTGCCCCTGCAACTCCGTTAGTTTATTGTTAAAATCGGTGTATGTAACGCCGTAGCCGATGAAGCAGCCAGCAAAGAGCGCCACTACTATTACGCTTATGAGTACTGTTGCTGAGTATTTTCGGCGTGTTTTTTGTGGGGGCGGGGGTGGAAGAGAAGGGAAAGAGGGGGGTGGGGACTCCATATGGCGGTTCCTAACTTGAATAGAAGTCATCTGCTGCATATAGAGCCTTCTTGCAGGAAGGACATACTTCATCGGAGATTTGAATTGCTGCGCCACAGTTGGGGCATTTATTGTTCTTCTTTGCCAGATGGGTGCCTTGTTTTTCTTTGAGGATTTTGCCGTCTTTGAGCAGCAGCATGCGTTCAGTGTGTCGGGCAGCGTCAGTATCATGTGAGACCATTATGATTGTGGTTCCCTGTGTGATGTTTAGGTTAGCCAGCAGCTTCATGATTTCCTGCTTATTCTTTGAATCCAAGTTGCCTGTAGGTTCATCTGCTAGAATGATTGCGGGATTGTTGGATAGGGCACGGGCGATTGCGACTCGTTGCTGTTCACCTGCACTAAGACGTTGCGGGCGATGGTTTTCTCTTCCAGCAAGCCCAACTAACGCCAGAAGCTCGCTTGCACGTTTTTTGCGTTCTTCGCGAGATTTCGTTTTACCTTCCATGGGCAACTCTACGTTTTCTCGAGCGTTTAGATAGGGCAAGAGATTAAACGTTTGGAATATGAAACCCATCTTGTCACGCCTAACCTTGTAGAGTTTGTTTTCTGGTGTGTTTGCGACTTCGACGCCATCTAGGAGAATTTTTCCGCTGGTAGGCTTATCGATGCATCCGATGATGTTGAGCAGAGTCGTTTTGCCTGAGCCTGAGGGACCCATGATAGCTATGAATTCGCCTTTGTTGACTGTTAGGGTTAGGTCGGTTAGGGCATTGACTGGGCGTTTGCCCAGCATGTAGGTTTTGTTTAGTTTTTCGATTTGTAGTACAGGTTGGTTTTGATTACTCATATCTCATTGCCTCCGCGGGTCGTATTTTTGCTGCTCTCCAAGCCGGATACAGGCTACCAAAGACGCCCAACGCCACAGCGCATCCAAGAGCCTCCAACATAAGAGTAGGGGTTATGGTTACGACGGTGGCTGCCGCTCTTGCGGCTCCTCCAAATCCCATAGTGCTGCTTACGCTTGGGAGTAACAGAGAAGAAAGCATTGGCGCCGCAAACGTGGCAATTACGATGCCCACTATACCGGCAATTACGGATAGCACCAGTCCTTCCACGAGGAATTGACCCATGACGACTCCGTTGCTAAATCCGATTGCCTTTAAGGTGCCAATCTCTTTTGTCCGCTCCCTCACCGTGTATAACATCACAAAGAGCACAATCATGCTTGACGCCGCAACGACCACAATGATTTCTTGAGTGGCAGTTGCCTGCGTGGATGCGAGGGACTCTTCAGCGCTGTCTAAGGCGGTCTGGTACATTTCTTGCTGTCTTTGAAGCTGGTCTAAAGTGTCCTGCTGAGTGGTAACAGTTAGTTCAGAGTGTAAACTTTGGATGTCGTCCGCAACAGTGCTTACGATGTCGCTGTTTGTTGTGAACACTTTGAGGCTGGTTATGTAGCCAGTGTTGTTGGTTATGCGTTGGGTATCAGCAAGATTCATGTAGAGCACCAGTTGGTCGGTTACTGAGGTAGGTTCATAGATGCCTACAACCGTGAAAGTCTCGTTTAGGATTGTTATGTCGTCGCCTACGACTGCATCAAAGAAAGCTGAATTGTTTTGAGATAACAGCACAACTTGACTATCGCCCGCCACCAGATTTCTCCCAGACGTAACATCCACGGGTAACACTGAGTAGTTGGCTATGAGGTCGGAAGTCAGCGAGATCCCCTTAATGGTGTAATCGGTTATTTGAGTAGTGAAGGTTCTGCCCATAAAAGTGGTTGTTTCATTCTGGCTACCTTCAGAAGCTTGAAGAATCTCTTCCACAGCGGCAACACCAGAAACCTCGGCTATATCGGTGTAGAGGCTTGCATTCATGGGTGTAGCGGAGCCTTGGGGTCCACCGAATTGACCGCCAGTCATGCCGCCGCCGAAACCGCCAAAATTATCAGGTATCCCCGGATTATCGGTAGAGCCTGATGAACTGGAACTACCGCCACTAGGAAACTGTCCCCCGCCAGAAGAACTACCCGAAGGGGTGGCTTCTGGTCGGAAACCGAAGCCAGCGAAATTCCCTGACATCGACACATCTATTTGACTTAGCGTCGAATTGATTGATTCACTTGTTTGAGTGATTGTGTTTCCTAGGTTAGCCGCCATTGCGGAAGTTGATTCCTGATTAGCCAAAAGACCTGCTGGAATCGAAACCATGATAGATAAGGTAATGCTTAACGCAACGATGACCAGAATAGATCTTGCTTTTCGTCTTGAAAGGTTCCTTAATGCTCTGCTGAATATTCCCAAGTATAATGCACCTTAATTTTAGCTTAAGATAACTGGAGGGGACTTGAAGGGGTTTACTGGGCAGTTATTGGGCTATGGCCTTACTTGTCCAAATCCCCTCCAGCTACCTAGTCACGGTTAGCCCCGATGAGTTATTAAATAATTTTTCAAAATCTTACCCAAATCATACCCTAATTCGATATCCAAAGAAAAGCTAAAACGCAAACAAAAAATCCGAAAAGCTACCTGTTTCTAAAACAAAAAAAGGGGTGCCATCGGCACTAAAGAAAAACGGGCAAAGTTGTCAATTTTCGGTAAGTGTAAAGGTACTATTTTTGTTCTTAAGCCTCAGGGGTTACTGTGACACGTTTTCTGCTACAGATGCCAATTTGTGTTACCCCTATGATTGCTAAGCAAAACATACAGGCAACGTTTAAGCCTAAGCTGTGTATTATTTCGACATTTCACCGCCCGCTAAGAAGCCTGTGACCTTGAAAAATTATTATGGAATTTTTCAAGATTAGCCCTAAAAATGAGGCGTATTTCTGTCCTAAACTAAAACACCAGGAGCAGCAAGGCACACATTTATAACAACAGGCGGAAATAGTGTGACAACAGAATTTCACAATAGAGATGTGAAGGCATGTCGGCAAACGCACGTTCACTAAAATACCTGTTAGGATGGCTGATTGCAGGTACACGTGGCGGACCGACACGAGCCAAAATCATTGAATCCCTCAAAGAGACCCCGCAAAACGCCAATCAACTCGCAACCACCTTAAAGATGGACTACAAAACCATGCGACACCATCTGGAGGTTTTGGAAAAAAACAAAATCATCACCTCCATCGGAGACAGATATGGCGCAACGTATTTTCTTTCACAAACAATGGAAGACAACTACAACTTATTTGAGGAGATTATGATGAAAATCGGGAAAAAGTAAAAAAGGAGCAAAGCAAGTTGGAGAAACAAATGAGTAATCGAGTAAAATTTGGTTTAGTAATCACCGTTTTATTAGCAGTTGCTATCTTCGCATCATTCTGGGTTACAGTTGTTCTCAATCAACCAACCTTTGAACAGAATCGCGCTTTGCCCCCAGGCGGGTCTGTACCCGGTGACTTCGAATACTTCTACATAGCCTTCACAATCATATCTACCATAAACATAGCATTACTGCTAGTTCTAGTAATCAACTACGTAAACATCTACATCAAAACCCGTTCGCAATTCACGGTTGGCCTAATCATTTTTGCCAGCGCTTTCCTCATGAAAGATTTAGCATCCAGCCCCTTCATTTCAGGCTTGTTCAGTTTCCGCGCCTTTGGCTTAGGACCGTTCGTATTCTTGCCAGGGCTGTTTGAATGCGCTGCTTTACTGGTGCTATTGTATTTGAGCATACGATATTAGCCCAAAATTGCCTCTCACTTCTTTTTTTAGGGGGCAATTTGGAAATAGTTATTTATACAGAAAGCGCTAACACAGACGAAGCGGCCGATAAATAATGATGCAAGACGTAAGCCCCCCAAAAAAGAAAACAGACATCAAAGTAATAGCTTTAGCCATTATCTGTGTTATCTTGGCAGCAGGTTTAGTAGGGGTTATAGCAGTTTACCAGCCTACTGAACAAGCAAATAAAGATGCTCAAATCGCTGAGCTACAGGCTCAAGTCGCTAGCCTTACACAAAAACTTGCTACAGCATCTGATACCTCAGCATACACTACCCAAATTGCAAGTTTACGACAGCAAATCTCAGAGTTACAAAGTGACTTATCAAGCGCCAACAGTACCATAACCACTATGTACGCTGAACAAACAGAATATCAGCAGATCATTAATTTACAGAAAACAAGTATCCTAAATGACGAATCATTAACTCAAAACGCCAACACTACAACCGAGTATTGGAGCGGGAACCTCCTCTATGCAGGTTACTTTACAGTAGAAATCGAATCTAACTCCACCACAACATTCGCACAAATCATCTACTCCTTCGGAGACATCGACTTTAACTATAACCAAACCATCGGCAAAAGCGGAACTGCACTCTTCGCCGTTTTGCCTACGGATACTCATCTAATAATTGGCAACCTTGAACAAACGAACGCAACTGCCATTAACGCTACAGCTACAATCCATTACTAACTTACCTTTTCTTTTTTATACTAACATCTAATATAGAAGCACCCACAGAGTTATAGTGGAGAATGCCTTCTTTTATGAACCCCATCTTGGAGAATAAACCCAACAGGTTAATCCATGAAAAAAGCCCGTACCTGCTTCAACACGCCTACAACCCAGTAGACTGGTACCCTTGGGGGCAAGAAGCATTTGAAAAAGCAAAAGCAGAAGATAAACCCGTTTTTGTCTCCATAGGCTACTCCGCCTGTCACTGGTGCCACGTGATGGAAAAAGAAAGCTTTGAGGACCAACAAGTCGCCAAAGCCATGAACCAAGCATTCGTCTGCATCAAAGTGGACAGAGAAGAACGCCCCGACCTCGACGCTGCATATATGGCGGTCTGCCAAGCTATGGGACACAACTGCGGTTGGCCCCTAAACGTTATCTTGACGCCCGACAAGAACCCCTTCTTTGTAGCCAGCTACATTCCTAAAGACAACCGCTATGGTACCATGGGCATGCTGAGTCTTATCCCTCAAATAAGCGAAATTTGGAGAACACAAAAAGCTGAAATGGAAGGCGTCGGCAAAGAAGTGAACCGACAAATTACGCTGCAAGCTAAAGCGCCTTCTGAAAATCAACTTGACAAAAACGACTTAGACAACGCATATGAACAACTGTTTTTACGCTTCGACCCAGACAACGGCGGATTCGGAGGAGCCCCCAAATTTCCCACGCCACAAAACCTCCTGTTTCTGTTGAGGTATTGGCGGAGAACAGGAGAAAAAACCGCATGGAACATGGTAGAGAAGACGTTGCGGGCAATGCGACTAGGCGGCATTTTTGACCAAATCGGGTTAGGTTTCCACAGATACTCCACCGACGCGGCATGGTTGGTGCCACATTTTGAGAAGATGCTCTATGACCAAGCCACCTTAACCTTAGCCTACTTAGAGGCCTATCAAGCGTCGAGAGCTCCCAAATTCAAAATCACCGCAATAGAAACCTTAGAGTATGTTCTTAGAGCCCTAAAATCGCATGAAGGAGCCTTCTATGCAGCGGAAGATGCAGACAGTGAAGGCAAAGAAGGCAAATTCTACCTCTGGACCCTAAACGAAATCAAACAAGCCCTACCACCCCAAGACGCAGAATTAGCCATCAAACTATATGACGTCAGAGCAGAAGGCAACTTCTATGAACCACCAAACAGATTGACAGGCAACAACATTCTACATCTCGCTGGACCAATTGAGGACTTAGCCGCCGAGTTTGAGTTAACGCCTGATGAGCTTATCATTAAGCTGGGCAGAGTCACAAACGAGTTGTTTGCTGTTAGAGAAAAACGGGTACATCCAGCCAAAGATGACAAGATACTGGTAGACTGGAACGGTTTAATGATTGCCGCCTTGGCGCGGGCAAACCAAGTACTTGGACAGCCACGTTACCTGCAAGCCGCCAGAGACGCCGCCGATTTTATACTCAAAGACATGCGAACGCACAAAGGACGCTTATATCACAGATACGCGAAGGGTGAACGTGCAGTAGGCGGATTTTTGGATGATTATGCATGTTTAGTTTTTGGATTAATTGAGCTATACGAGGCTGGGTTTGAAATGAAATATTTGCAGGCAAGCGTTGAGTTAACACAGATCATGCTTGAGGAGTTCTGGGACCCAAGCGCAGGCGGCTTCTATTTAACAGACCGCAACGCCGAAGCTTCCGTACCGAGAATAAAACAAACCTACGACGGAGCCGCACCGTCAGGAAACGCCATAGCCTTAATGAATTTACTACGCTTATCCTCACTAACAGGGGAGGTTTCATTTCAGCAGTATGCAGATAAACTGTTTGGAGCCTTCTCTGAGGAAGTTAAGGGGCAACCCTTAGGTCACACGTTTCTGCTCGCGGGGCTGGATTTTGTTATAGAGCCCGTTAATGTTGTTTTAGTCGGCGACGCCAAAGAAGACAGCACCGTTGCATTGCTGGAGGTTTTGAGGAAAAACTATCTGCCAAACCTCACCGTATCCTTACAGACACAAAAAGAAAAACCCGTGGGTCTGGGCTACGAAAGAATCGGGGACAAAACAACCGCCTACATCTGCCGAGGCCAAACCTGCATGCCACCAACCAATGATCCCCAAAAGATGAGGCAACAACTCGGCTTAACCGCACAGGTTTAAGATTAAATAACTCTCTGCCACATTCAGGTTTATGAAACCCAGCAAAAGCGCCAGTTCAGTCACCATTGAACATATGACAGCCAAAGAAGTCGAAGTGGCAATAGAATGGGCTGCAAAGGAAGGCTGGAACCCTGGCATCCACGACGCTGAATGTTTCTATGCAGCAGACCCAGACGGCTTCTATATAGCCAAACTCAACCACGAAATTGCAGGAACCATGTCTGTGGTTAAGTATTCTGGAGATTTTGCTTTTGGAGGGCTCTACATCGTTAAACCAGAGTACAGAGGATATGGCATTGGATTACTGCTGCAAAAGTTCCTCTCTGAAAAGTACCGAGACGTTAACGTGGGCATCGACGGCGTGGTGGGTATGCAATCAAAGTATGAACAAGACGGTTTCCGCTTCGCACATAACAACGCAAGGTATGCTGGGAAAGGAAAAGGCGAACACTCCAAACGGTGCTTGTCAATAGAGAAAAAAGATTTCACAGAAGTCGCTGCCTATGACACCTTCTGTTTTTCAACTCCGAGACAGCGTTTTTTGGAGAAATGGCTATTCCAAGAAGACGCAAACAGTCTGCTGGTTAGAGATGACAAAACAGATAGAATCTGCGGTTACGGGGTCATTCGTAAGTGTTGGGTGGGCTACAAGGTGGGTCCCCTCTTCGCCGATAACTCAACAGTTGCAGAGTTGCTCTTTGACAGCCTATCCTCAACGGCACCCAACGAAGTAGTGTTTTTAGACGTGCCCCAACCCAACACGGCGGCAACCCAGCTTGCCCAAAAAAGACAAATGCAACAGGTCTTCAGCACTGTACGAATGTATTCAAAAGAGGCTCCTAACTTGCCACTTTCAAAAATCTATGGCATAACAAGCTTCGAACTCGGGTAATTAAAAGGTTGAAGCGCCGAGGATGGGATTCGAACCCATGCGGACCAGGAGATCCACGGGCTCTCAAGGCCCGCGCGTTAACCACTCTGCCACCTCGGCACAGCAAATCAACACTTCTAATCCATTGCACCTTAAAATGTTATCGCAGCCAACCAACAATACCCAAACCTGCAGTAGGCAAAAGGTTCATAACCCCACACACCCAAAACTTGATACATGCCAAACTCCACGGTCGTCCAAATTCCAAGCAACATCCTTGACACAATCTATGCAGGCGCCAAAGAACTCTACCCCCGCGAAAGCTTCCTACTTCTCCGCGGCAAAAAACGCAAAGGCAACATAATCGTCAATGACTTGCTTTTAGCGCCGTTTGCCATACACGGCGAAGGCGAAGTCCACTTCAACTCCTACATGTTCTCAGGCGACTTTTCCCTAGTCGGCACCGTTCACTCTCACCCCTCAGGCAACATTACGCCCAGCCACGTAGACATGAACTACTTCTTTGGACGAGTTCTCCTCATAGTAGGGCCTCCTTTCGAAGGCAAAAACTGCATTGCCGCTTACGACTCCAACGGCGACAATGTTCCAATCGAAATCACAGCCCCGATTGAATGCGATGACGAAGAGTTCTACGAGGAATAATCCTGCTTGCTTTTTAGGGCAGCCAACTGGTAAGCCGCCAAAAAATCGGCTGCAAAGCTATCAGCATTGCCCTCTGTGCCCCGATGCACTCTATCTACAGCTTTACTGCGCAGGTGATGATAGAATTCGTGGAGGATAACAAATGGGTTGATGACTATGTCGCTGTTTAAGACGTAGATGGTTTGGGTTTGAGCGATGTAGCAGCCGTACGCTGTAATTTTGTGTTTTTTTGGCAATCCCACTTTTAGTTTAGGAACCTTTACATCGTAATGCTTGGCTAATTCGTTGAGGGCATCTTCGGTTTTTCCACTCAAAATGAGCCAGACAATATAGGGTTTAAAATTATCTTGAGCCATCAAACAACACGAAGTAACCTATTTGGGTTCCGCAATAAGATGAGGTTGCAATTCACGTAGATTAATTGGGCGCCAATGGATAACCCAACTATACCCATATTCACGCAGAACTGCCTTCACACGCTCCAGTTCTTCAGGAAAAGTCTTGGCAGCTCTACCAGTGTCACGGTGAACCTCTACAATTAATCGGGGACGCTGCTTTTCAATGGTTTCTTTGGCGCCGCTTAGAATCGGGATTTCGTAGCCTTCAGTGTCGATTTTTAAAACGCCGATATTTGGGATAGCCAAACTGTCCAATGATCGGACGGGAATGTCGATAGTTCCGCCTTTATGTAAGCCTTTAAGTTCAACATCCATAGAGCCACTTAAAGATAAAGCAGCTACGCCCAAACGTCCAGTCGTATCTTTTTCGCCCAAAGCGTATTGATACACATGAAGATTTGGATAACCTACGGAACGCCTTTTTAGGACCCCAAAAGCGAGGGGGCTTGGTTCAAAACCGTAAACTGTTCGACCCTGTTTAGCAGCCCACACACTCCATAAACCGACACTTGCCCCCACATCAACAAGGCAGCTACCTGCCTTAGGCAACATGTATTTAGATAGAAATTCTTCGTCGCCAAAATCTTCCGCAGCAAAATCGCGGGGTTCATCCTCGCATTTGATGAAGTAATTGTAGAGGGCAGTTGGCATTCGAACACCTCTTCGGTAGAACACGTTTAAGGCGATGGCGACCGTACTACGTAGACTCTTTTTCCAGATGATATCTTCCAGTTGGATTCGAAGCTTAGCAAAGAACCTTGATAAATGCAAGGACATATGCCTCTTCAATGGCATTCTTGTTTATAAAAATCTTTTCAACACCTAAGCAGCCTATCAAAAACAGATCAGGAGGTTCCGTAGGTGCCCCGACGAATCTTCTCCGCCAACAAATGAATAAACTCAATCGGCCAAACGTCATCACAGACATCGTCAGTTAAAATTTTGCGTTGATGATACATTGGAATAAGGTCGTTTTTGAGAAGCAATATCAACAGGAACTTGTGACCATAAGTGCGTTTAAAGAGGGCATATTTGCGGGCTTGTTTTTTGGTCATTTCAAAGTGCGGTTCAAGAATGATTTTCCGCCCCGCCACAGTTTTCTCCAAAATGAAGTCAGGAGTGTAAACCTCGTTAGGTAAGGGGAAACTGATGGTTTCGTACCCATAGGGTATGTGAAGGCGCAGAAGAGTCAGAGCGGTTTTCTTTTCCCAACCGCTTTTGTATCGACTCATTTTTTGGTAATAAGCTGTAGATTGTCCCGTGACTTTTTGCATTCGCTCCAAAAAATCTAACGCAGATTTGAGGGTGCGTATGTTGAGTGTTTTCTGTTTAAGCCAGCGTCCCAACAAGAAAAATGGGTAGTCAACTTTGGCGGGGTCTTGGGGAAAAAGGCTTTTCGCGTAAACGGTGACTTTCTGGCGTGCCTCAGCCGCAGTTTGCTCGTTTCGCCAAAGTGAAGGTGACGCCGAAGGAATAACACCTAAAGCAGCGGCGACGTTGGCGTTTTCTTTTGTTAGGGGAACATAGAGGTCTTCGGGAAGAAGATGGTCATAGATTTGGAGGTCAGGACTGGAACGAACCATCCACCGCATATAGGTCCATGCTCGATCCATATGAGGACCACGCAATGAAGGAACATTTTTTGCAAGATCCTCCAAGAAGTCTTTGGGTTTACTGAATTTCTGTGCATACTTTAAGAGGTTACGTTCTGCATTAAACTTAACAAACGTGTTTACCTGTGCAAGATTCTCGGAGGCTGCTTTTCTGTTGGGTCCCAAATCGTTGTAAAAATCGCATTTGACAATTTCCTCTTCGAAGGTGTGAGCTTTTTTTATGTCAAATAAACCGTTCCCTAACGCAATATGCAGATAGGCAAGGAGCATTCGGGCGTTTTCGGGATACCCAACTATAGTGTCGTCAAGAATAGTTGCGGAGAGCAGAAAATAGTGGGCAGCAATCTTGCGTTCTTCATACTTTTCTGAGTAGGGATTAAAGAGAAGACGGGGGCTCATACGACGGTCCCATTGAACATCGGCGACGTTGGAGTTTTTGTTGATGAAATCAAATAGTGGCCCAGTTACTTCAGCGCTCGCCGCCATGTCCGCTTACCCAAAATCGTACTATATGCACAAGATACTTAAAACATGCTATCATGTTTTTCCAGAAAGAACACCTAACACTCAAACAGCTTGTCAGCCTTGATTAGCGTTTTTACTTTTTTATCATCAAATGAAAACACAAGATCAGTGTGTGGAAAATTACAATTATTAAAGAGAAAATATTTGGTTTAACATTGTTTTTGCGTTAAAACTAGAAAAAGCATCTGGGCGATATTTGGGGTAGTTTTGGGTAATGTCTGGGTGAATTTTAATTAACGCACCGCTGGCAAGGGCTAATGGAGCGGTAAATACTGCTCTCAAAAAAGAAGGAAAAAATATGAACAATATGAAAAACAAAAAAATGGCTTCCTTGATTGCAACCATCTTAATAGCGACAATAGCCCTTTCCTTTGCATATACACCAACAACTTCGGCAAGACTACGTGAATACGACAACATGGCATACGTTGCAGTTGCGCCAACCACAGTCGGCGTTGGCCAGACAGTATCTATCACCTTCTGGGCAGATAAACTGCCACCTACAGCTATCGGCGAATACGGCGACCGCTGGACCTTTGATGTCTACATCATTAAACCTGACGGAACAAACGTAACCATTTCAGACATTGAATCTGACTCTGTCGGCGGAGCATACACAACATTCACACCCGACCAGACAGGAAACTACACCATTCAAGCCTATCTGCAAGAACATGTCATTGATGGCGGCGCAAGCAGAGGCGAATTATCGCCAGGAGGCGTCGGCTGGTGGCCATCCGGTTCAGTTGTTTCTGGGTGGGACCCAATCGGTGTTGTCTTTAATGATGCCTATAGCGCAGCTATCACCTTAGAAGTTACAGACGAGCAAGTAGCAAACTACGAAGAAAACCCACTGCCAACCGATTATTGGACACGCCCAGTATATGATACCAACAGAGGCTGGTCAACCGTTGTCATGGGACAATGGCTAGGCGCTAGCGAACTGGTACAGTACGGCAACAGCGGCAAATACAACCCCTACAGCACTGGACCCTCATCTGCACACATACTTTGGTCTTCACCATACAGCAGCGGCGGCATTGCAGGCGGTGTTTCAACTGTTAACTCTTCAAGTTCTGACAACTCTTACTACAGCGGTCAATCATACGAAAACTACGGCGGGCCATCCATAGTGTTGAATGGTCGAGTCTATGTCGTCGACAATGTTAACCCACGGGAAGGCTTCTACTGCTATGACTTATACACAGGCGAAGTTCTCTACTATAGTAACAGTACAGGCTCAGTTTCAGGCGTTACCTCAGGCGGATTTTACAGTACAGGCGGTATGTACAGCGGCCAAGTGTCCTTTGGACAAGTGCTAGTCTATGATTCGCCTAACCAACACGGCACTCTTAGCTACTATTGGGTCACAACCACTGATAGGTCTTACACATGGGATATGTACGATGACTATAGCGCTTCATACATTTGCAGCATAGCAAACACGACATGGTCCGTTACAACACCGGATAGCAGAACCGTAACTCAAGGCGCAACAGGCACATCAGCAGTCGGAACCGACGGAAGCATACTAAGATACAACCTCGTCAACTTAGGCACAACAACATCGCCCAGTTGGTACCTACAGGTCTGGAACACTTCACAAGCCATCATGTACCCGCAATATCAACGTACAGCATCAACAGGCAGCAACGTCGAATGGATGTGGCGACCGGGATTAAACGCGACATACAATGGCAGAAACGGTTTCTCAGCAAATGTTAGCACCGCTATAACCCTACAAGGCAGCAGCTTAAGCATCCGTCAAGTCATACCCGATGAGCAAATGGTAGTAATCTATGCAGGCGCTAACAACGGGACCGTCTCAACTCCTGGCACAGTCTACTGCATCGACCTGTCACCCGGCAACGTAGGCGACATTCTATACAAATACAACTTCACAGCCCCCGCAAGCGTCGGCGACTCTTACGGTCAAAGTGAACAGTACAGCAACCACGACCCCGCATTCAATGGCGTTAACATCCAAGAAGGCATCTTCTGGTACACAAACGCAATGACTCAAGAATACTACATCTACGACTTAGACGATGGTTCACTTTTATGGACAGCCCCCGCAGCAGAACAATTCGCGTACTACGGCATGGGTACCGTTGTAGTCTATGATGGTCAATTCATTGACTGTGGCGGTTACTCAGGTGTTGTTCGCGCATTCAATGCCCAAAATGGTAACTTGCTATGGAACTGGACAGCGGAAAGCGTAGGCATCGGCGAAACATCATACCCCTTCACACCAACATACTTTGGCTGCCTCTCAGGCGACGGCTTACTATACCTCTATTCCAGCGAACACTCAGTCAACAACCCCATCCGACGCGACGCAAAACTCTGGTGCGTCAACGCATCAAGCGGCGACGAAGTATGGTCACTAACATGTTGGCCAAGCACCGCACCAATCCTTGCAGACGGAAGACTACTAGTACTCGACAGCCACGACAACGAAATCTACTGCTACGGTAAAGGCGCAAGCGCCACCACACTCTCAACAATGAACACTGTACCCACCTTAGGCTCAAGCATCCAAATAACTGGCACAGTCACAGACGACTCAGTATCCGGACGCATGGACACCAACGGCAACGTTGCAGTCGCATTGAAAGGTACTCCAGCAATCTCAGACGAGTCCATGGCAGCATGGATGGAATATCTCTACCGACAAGACGCACGACCCACAGACGCAACAGGCGTCGACGTGTATCTCTACGCGATTGACCCCAACGGAAACTACATTGACATCGGCACCACCACAAGCGACAGCTATGGCAACTACGCAATCGCCTATCAACCTGAAGTTCCAGGCACCTACCAGATCATCGCAACCTTTGCAGGCACTAACTCATACTATAGCTCATCAGCATCCTCATACCTCACAGTAGGCTCAGAAGCATCAACCCCAACCCCCGCACCAACCTCAAACAGTGAAGCATCAATCGTCTCCGCAGTCATGACCTACACCGCAGCAGCAGCAGTCGCCATAATCGTAGCAATCGCCATCGCAGTTGTCCTTATCCTAAACAAAAAACACTAAACAGAACCAAAATTCTTCCCTTTTCTTTTTTTTAAAAAAAAAAATCTATCAAAAAAAGATGCTAATTAAGTTAAGACTACGTTTGTGCTGTCGGAAAAGGCGTTGGTGTAACCAAAGATTGTAACGCACGGTAATTTTGCGTATTTATCCCTGCAGCCAAAAATAGTTGAAAAATTTTTTGCATTTCATCATCACTTGGACCTGACCCAATTCCGCCTGTGGTGAGCCCAACATATCCATTACGAGTAGGGTTATCTGTTATCGTCCAAATCGCAAATTGTTTAACACGAAAAGTTGCGTCTTGGAATTCCCGCAGATTCAATAGTTTTAACAAATCAGCAGAAGTTGACTCGCCAATCGCAAATGCATTTTGAGAACTAGGAGTTTCTAAATTCATGCTTAAGCAAGCGACGGAAAGAGTCTTGTAAGAGTTCGCATTTGCATCCAAATAAATCGTTGTTGAGTACAATGAAACCATATTTTGTACACCTGACGATTGAGAAAGGAAGGTTGTACCCGGTTTTATTGTGATTTCTAATGCGTGGTCAGTGTTTGATTTTAGGTTGAGCTTGATCTGTTGGAGGTTCATGCCTTCTACTGTTGCTTGAACTATACCTTGGGTTATGGCTGTTTGCAGGTCAATACTTGTGGGAGTCGTAGTTGGGGTTGAAGTTATGGAGGGAGTAGGTGTCGGGGTGCTTTGTTGAGTTGGACTAGCTGAAGGAGTTACTGGTGGGGGCGTTAGTATTGGCTGTGAAGTGACGGGGGGTAACGAGTCCGAGGGGGTAGCAGAGGGAGGCGGCGAAGGGGAGGTTTCACCATAAGTAATTGGTTTGTTATTGATAGCCACCAAGTAAATTGCGCTTCCGGCTACAATGCAGATGAATAATAAGATAACAAGGGATATGGCTATTGCCACCTTTTTTGTCGGATTAAATTGCATAAAAATTGCCCACCTATCGATTTTACCGAAAAAATCCAAATAAATGAAATAAACTGCCAGCTAATATATGTTTAAAGAAAAAACGCCCACCATTTTTGTTGAAGCTTTTAAAAATCTAACGATGCTTTTATTGTTAGTTTCAGACATCTTTGAAAAAGTATTAAGCTAATCCAAATGGGCTTCGTGCAAGATGCTACAAATGTGAGGCGTAAGGTTTTTAGGAAGCGTAAGTATGCTAAAGGAAGCGCACATCTCAAAAAAGAAGCAGATATATAGGAAAACTGCATTGAGAAAGATGCAAAACGTGTGGGCCGGTCGTCTAGCCTGGTTAGGACATCTGCTTGACGTGCAGAAGGTCGCCGGTCCGAATCCGGTTCGGCCCACCATTCTTCCCTTGATTATAGCATTCAATTGCAGAGTCGGGGCTTGTTTCCATGTCTTAGGTCCAAAATGATCCGATATGTTCGATAGGGCTTGTTCTCTGACTATGAAAGATTTAGGCATCTATTCTGGGCGCTTTCGACTATAGTCTTGTCCAAACAGAGACGCATAGTTGTTTTAGTCTGTTGTAGTTGTTTCCACATGAAAACGCTATTCCAATCGAATTAGATTGTCTAATCTTTCTGTTTGTTCCATCTCTTTTTTCTCTCTATTGTTATCCTTAAGAACGGTTCAGGAAGAATAGCAGGTGATTCATCAGTGGATCAATACAAATTAGGGGATCAAGCCATAGCAATAAAGAAAACGAAAGCTGAAAATCCTGATTTGGATGAGGATACTTTAGGTAGGAAAGCTATTAGGAGATAAATTTGAGCAACATATACTGAAAACGCTTTTAAAAAGTACGAAGCTGAGACGATAAGGAGAGTCAGGGATATGATAAAAGTGTAATTTAATCCCACTAGTCCTAACAGCTTTAAAATGTAAATCATTCGACTAAGAATTGAATAAGTTAGGTACGCACTAATTTAATATACAACTTGTATATATAGCGAGTATTTGCCAAATAGGCACTCGTTTGCCTGCTAAATTAGTATTCCGAGTTTGAAAAGCGGCTGAGCAAAATGACTAAATTGGAACTCCTGCTCGTAAATCCACCAAAATATAATGGTTTTTCAGTTACAAGGGAAGAACGCTGCGAAGAAGTCACCCGCTATTTGGTACTCATGCCTGCAACTCTGCTACTTTTGGCTAGCGCATTGAGAAAGCAAGGCCACCATGTTGAGTTGGTTGATGCGAACGCATTCAATCTTGGAATAGAAGAGTTAACAAAAAAATTTGATAACAAGAAATTCGACTGTGTTCTTTTTCCTTTTAATTCGTACGTAATATGGCAAGATATGAAGATCTGCGGCATCGCAAAGAAATCAAACCAATCATGCAAGACAATCAGTTTCTCTTTTTACTCAAGAGTAATAGCAAAAGAATTACTCTCCAACTACGAAGAGTTGGACATACAAATAGTCGGTTCTCCTTTTTCAGTTGTGCCCAGATTAATCAAGTGCTTTGCTGACAATGATAACGTTGAAACCGTGCGGGGGATAGCCTATAGAAAAAATAACCACGAAATAGTAGTAAACAACACAATTAAAGAGAAAGCATTAGCCGATTTTCCGCTTCCAGCCTATGACTTGTTACCGTCTTTCAAGCCTTACTACATAATTGATCCCCATTTGACTCCTGTTGCGTTAGTAATATCTGGGATAGGTTGCCCATTTTCCTGCAATTTTTGCAACTATGCTCAAACTGGATATGAAACTAGACCTATTTACAGTATAATCGATGAACTTAGACTATTAAAGCGACTTGGAAACCTTAAGTACGTTTGGTTTTACGATGCATCTTTTACTGTCAATCGTAAAAGGGCTACCGCCATTTGTGAAGCAATCATAAAAGAAGGCTTGCATTTCAAATGGTTTTGTGATTCAAGGGTGGATTCAGTCGATCAAGAGTTGCTTACACTAATGAGGAAATCTGGTTGCATCGGTATTTCTTACGGAGTGGAATCTGGATGCCAAAGAATCCTTGACGCGATGGGAAAAGGTTGTACGATAGAGCAGGCTAGAAAAGCATTAATCTGGACTCGCAAAGCAAGAATTATGGTTCAAATGAACATGATTATTGGTTATCCCGGAGAAAATGTCACATCACTTAACGAAAGCAAGGCCTTCATTAAAGAGATACTCCCCGAGAATTTACAAATCGCAACCCTTCAGGTTGTACCTGGAACGGCACTTTTCAGAGAGACAGCACTTAACCATGAAAAAGCCGAGAAGAATGATTTGGCACCATGCTTTAAGTATCGAGAATCCAAGCAGCTAAATGATGAAATAACAAGGATGAAACGAATTCTTTTGTTCAATCCTAAATGGTGGCTGCTTTCCGCAAGATCCCTATCGTTGAATCCGGAGCTAGTTTTACCACTGCTTGGAACATATGCCAGGGGATTCAGTGAAAAGGCTTTTTCTTACTTTTACCAATCATCTCTTGGAATGGCACTTGAACGCACACAATTTACACTCACGAGGGAAGAAGCCGTAGTTTAATATTCTAAAGTTATCTTTGTCATAAATTTCTTTCATTCTTTGAGGTGAGTAATCCAAGTAATGTTTCGCCAATATACTTCGGGGTATTCGTCCGCAAAGAGTATCAACGTAGCTATCGCTGACATCCTTTGAAACCATCTCACAACAGAATAAGTCCCTTAATCTCGAGGTGTGATAATTAATCCTGTCTTTGTTCTTGCCTATTTCCAAATATTGTGACTTTCCTTATTGACATTGGAAATAGTTTTGGATTGTCATCTTTTCCCATTCTTCAAGTATTGCTTTGGAACTTGAGATGTTTCTTCATTGAAGAAACTGAGCCGAGCCTTTTTAGTCTCTCCTGAATGAGGCTTTGGCTCAATCATCTTTTTCTCAAAATCGATACATCTTCAATTGAAAAATTCAAGACATCCATTCGTATTATTCCCCGTTTTCTTGATTGGAATTCTTTTCAGAAATAAGCTCAACATTCTGCTTGACGTACAGAAGGTAGCTGGTCCGAATCCGGTTCGGTCCACCACAAACAATTATTCTCAGCATCTCTTGTTCAAACAAGCTAGTGACTGGAACCGCAGAGGTTTTTAACCTCACAAACGTGTCAATCATCATTTTGCTTCTCGAAAAATTTATTAACAATACTTCACGTGTTACTAAATTAAAAAATCGTAATACAAATTATCATGGGACGTATGCAAATGGGAAAAAACAAAATCTTCGCCATTGTGGCAATAGCAATAGTCATAATCGCAGGCATAAGTGCAGTTTACCTCCTCACCTCAAACCAAGCAAACAATCAACCAACAGCAACAACTGTCACCGACGCACTCGGGAGAACAGTAACCATACCCCAACAGGTAGACTCCATCTACTGCATAGGCGCATGTTCCTTGCGGTTAGTGTCTTATTTTAACGCAGTTGACAAAGTACACGCAATCGAAACCGCCGGCACATTCAACACACTTGACGACCAAACATACTACCTCATCAACAAAGAAAAATTCTCAAACCTACCCCAAGTCGCAACCACCGCTGAAGCCATCCTAGACCTCAACCCCAGCCTCATAATCACATCCACCGCCGAAGACATCGCAACCGCAGACACTCTTCAAAGCCAAACCAACATCCCCGTCTACGTCATCAACGCCAACGTCGAATTCGGACAAGCATATTATGACCAGATAACTTCTCTGGGTACTTTGTTGGGAGAGTCAACCAGAGCTGCACAACTCAATGAGGGCGTCGCCAACATGATCAGCGAAATCACAGCTAAAGCAACTACTGCCAGCGTCGAGAAAGCCTATGCATGTGGCATGTTCTATTATGGCGGAGCGTCATTCCTCAAAGGCTCTGGCAACTATTTGCCCTTCGACTACTCGATGGTCACAAACGCGATTGAGCCTGCCGCTAATGGTCAACCTTACACCATCACGCTCGAAACCCTCATCGCAGCAAACCCAGACTACATATTTATAGACAGCATAGGACTAAACAGTTGCATCGACACAATCAACGGATACATTGACTCAAACACAGGATTAGCCGATGTTGCTGCAATTAAAGACAACAACATCTATTCAACATTGGTCTACAAGTGCTACGGCACCAATTGGGATAACCAGCTAGTGAACGTTTACTACATTGCATCAATAATGAACGGAAACCTCTACTCTTGGAACTTCGAGAACAAAGCAAACGAAATCATACAGCTATTTTATCCAGGAACCACAATGACCTACGCTCAAATCGCAGCAGCGCAGACAGGCAACGGATGCAGCAAAGTCACGCTGTAATCTGTTAATATACCTTTTTTTACATTATTTTTTTCCAATGGATGTGTAGTGGACGAGCAAAAAGCAAGTTAACCATCATCATGAGGGCGATAAGGAAGCATTTGACATTTATGAGGACAATGAAAAAGAAGGCAACCAAATCTCAAAAACATACCAGGGATTTGTAAAACGCAAACGCCTTTTCCTCATAGTTGGACTGCTTGTGCTCGTCGTTTGTGTAATCGTAGCCGCTCAAAACGGACCTATTAAAATCCCATTTCCAGACGTCATCAGATACATCTTCACCTTCGACACTTCCGGAATGGGCGGTACTGTCTGGAACATACGCATGGTCAGAATTGTCGGCGCTATAGCCGCAGGCGCAGGTTTAGCCGTTGCGGGGGTAGTGATGCAGTGTATTCTCCGCAACCCCCTTGCTTCACCCTTCACGTTAGGCATATCGAGCGCGGCTGCCTTCGGAGCCTCCTTCGCCATCATCTTCCTTGGCGCAGGCAGCAGCATGACCAACATAGTTTCCATCAATAACCCCTACGTGACCACCATATGCGCATTTTTATTCTCGCTGATAGCAACCGGAGCCATACTGGCACTTACCAAACTTACACGAGTCAGCGCTGAGACGATGATACTGGCAGGTGTGGCTATCAGCGTCATGTTCTCTGCAGGGTTATCCTTCATGCAGTACATTGCTACTGACTCACAGTTGGGCAATATTGTATCGTGGACCTTCGGCGATTTAGGCAAAGCAACTTGGTCTTGGAACACCCTAATTCTTGTGGTCTTTATCCCAGTGGCTTTTTACTTCTTCTACAAGAGATGGGACTATAATGCCCTAGACGCAGGAGAAGACACAGCCAAAGGGTTAGGCGTCAATACAGAACGGGAAAGACTCATAGGCATGATTTTAACCGCCGTTCTTTCCGCAGTCATAGTTTCCTTCTTCGGCATCATTGCCTTCATTGGCCTTCTGGGTCCACACATCGCCCGGATGATTATAGGCAGCGACCACCGTTACCTGATTCCGCTCTCAATTATCCTTGGAGCCATCATCTTGCTCATAGCAGACGCAATTGGTCAAGTAATCCTCTACCCATCAGTTATACCAGTAGGCATCATCACCTCAATGCTTGGAGGACCCCTTTTCATATACCTGCTAATCAGGAGGTACAGGAAATGATCTTCTTCGATGTGCAGGGCATCAATTTTGCTTATCGAAGCAGGCAAGTCCTAAACAACGTTTCATTCACAGTAGAGAAAGACGACGTCGTCTCCATTTTAGGACCTAATGGTGTTGGAAAAACCACTTTGATTAAATGCATAAGCAAGGTGCTTACACCAAACGCGGGCTCAGTGTCCATGGAAGGGTCAATCCTTCATGATATGAGCAAAAGAGACATCGCCAAGAACATAGGGTACGTAGCACAAAGAAGCGAGACATCCAAGACTACAGTGTTTGATTCTGTGCTGTTGGGTAGGAAACCTCACTTTGAATGGGACACCACTGAAAAAGACATTCGATTGGCAGGAAGAGTACTCCACCTATTAGGTCTCGATGGACTGGCACTCAAATACGTCGATGAAATCAGCGGAGGAGAATACCAACTTGTGCAAATAGCACGAGTTTTAGTTCAACAACCAAAAGTAATCCTCCTCGATGAGCCCACAAGCAGCCTTGATTTAGCCAACCAACACATGATAATGCACCTAATCAGAAACATAACCAAGAAGAATCATATGGCAGCAATCATGGTTATTCACGACCTCAACTTAGCCATCCGCCACTCAGACAAGTTTATCCTAATGAAGAGCGGGATGGTTTACGCAGCGGGAGACCATGAAATCATCACCCCCGAGAACATCAAAGAAGTATACAACATCGACGCATTCGTAGAGAGCGTACGCGGGATACCAGTGGTCATCCCAATATAAACGGAGCTAAAATACATGAATCCAAAACAAAGGGACTTCTTCAACGAAAAAGCAGGAATATGGGACAAGATTACCATTCACAACCTCGAAAAAGTCCAATACATCACAGATAAGCTGGAGATTCGCAGCAGTGACAGAATCTTGGACGTAGGCGCTGGAACAGGAATCATGATTCCTTTCTACGAAAAACAGCTGGGTGATGGAAGCGTGGTTGCGATGGATTATTCAGAGAAAATGATTGATATGGCCCGCTTGAAACATCCAGAGAATACTCACCCCAAGATTTCCTTCAGAGTTTCCGACGTTTATGAACTTAAATACGATGCGGAATTTGATTTGGTTGTTTGTTATTCCTGTTTTCCCCATTTCGTTGACCAGCCCCTAGCCATCAAGATACTAACTAAAGCACTAAATCAAGGCGGACGCTTGGCTGTGGCGCATTCTGATTCGGCAGACAAGATTAATGGTGTTCACATGAATGGGGGCGTGGCGGTCAAGAATGATTTCCTACCCAGCATGGAAGACCTCAAACAGATGATGAAAGATAGCGGCCTTACAGTCACTTTTGAAAGGAATGACGATAGCTACTTCATATGCATAGCTAAAAAGGCATAGTAAACGCAAATTAGACGCGAAGTTGAAATCTCCGCTCACGGCATTTTTCATCTTTGGTTGAGCACGGAGATTTTTATTTGGATTATTTCTTGATTTTCTCTTAGGCGGTCGACAAATTTTCTGATAAGGAGGGCTTGGCCTTTGAGGATTATGACTTCTAGGCAGAAGCCATGGTGGATGTGAGTGTGCATAAATGTTGAGACTAAGTCGCCGTAGACGTGTTGGGTTTCTATTAGGCGTCTGCGGTCGGCGTTTTCTTTGTAGATGAGGGTTATGGTTGCGATGGCTTCTCCGTCTAGGTCTTCGATTTGCAGGTCTTCGGTTAGGTATAGTCTTAGGGCTTGTCGGACTATTTCGGAGCGGCTTACGAAGCCTTTTTCTTTCATGTTTTGGTCAATTTGTTTGATTAAGGGGTCTGGTAGGGATAAGCTGATTACTGTCATCTTGGTTCGTTATTAGAGTTCGCTGTTGATGTTAATAACTTTTATTAAACTTTAGCAGAAGCAGCGACGTCATTATTAATGTTTTAAAAAAGCTTAATAATACCTTGAATGTAGCATCAACCATGAATAATAAACAAAAAATCCTTCTCACAACCATCATAATAGTTATCATAGCATCCATCAGTGTAATCTCGCTAACCACAAACAAACCCGCCTCAACCAAACTAAACGTGGTCACAACCTTCTACCCCCTAACATACCTAACCGAGCAAATCGGAGGGGACCAAATCCAAGTAACCCAACTTGTCTCCGACAACACCGAAATCCACAGCTGGGAACCCTCCGCCTCACACATCGTCGCCGCCCAAGACGCCGACATAATAATCTACAACGGCGCAGGCGCAGATCAATGGATGCAAGACGACATAATCCCTTCTCTATCAACTGCTAAAAATCGAACCATCGTAGACACAACAAATGGTCTAACACTCATCGCGAACCAAGAACATGAGGAGGAAACAGGTGAAGAAGGTCATGCCCATGGCGCATATGACCCCCACACGTGGATAAGCCCTTATATGGCTAAACAGCAAGCCCAGAACATCTACAACGCTCTAATCCAAGCAGACCCCCAACATGAAAGCTACTATACTCAAAGATGGAACAGCCTAGAAACACAACTCACCCAATTAGACAACGAATACACTCAATCCTTAGAAAACGCCGCCAAAGACACAATATTCGTATCCCATGAAGCCTTTGGTTACTTGGCAACTCGGTACGGTTTTGAGCAGCAAGGCGTAATTGGGTTATCAGCAGATGAGCAGCCAAGCGCAGCCACTATTGCTAACCTAGTCAAAGCCATGGAGGAGAAGCAAATCTATTCTGTTTATGTTGACCCAGTATATTCAAGAGAATACGCTCAAACCATACAAAGCGAAGTTCAAGCACAAACAGGAAAACAAGTAACGATATTGGAACTGTATTTGATTTTGGGGCAGACCGACGGTATGGATCTCATGCAGCAGATGCAAGCCAACCTATCAGACCTAAAAAACGGGTTGGAGGCAACATAGAACTCGAACGCTAAGTAAATAAAGGTAAACCGCAAACGTGTAGAGAAGAAACTTCATGCCTCAAACCACTCCCATTTTAGAAGTAAAAAATGTAGATATCTACCGTGGAAGCGAAAAAATAATCGATAAAGCCGACTTCGCCATAGACCGCGGTGACTACGTGGGGGTAGTGGGTCCTAACGGCGGCGGAAAAACCACCCTGTTAAGCGCAATCCTTAACTTTATCCCAATAACCAGCGGTGAGATACGCTTATTCGGCGAAGACATCAACAAATTTTGTGCGTGGGGCAAAGTCGCATACATTTCTCAGCAGGCAACCAGTTTTGAGGAGCAATTTCCTCTTACGGTTAGAGAACTTGTTTCTTTGGGCTGCATCAGGAGAGGCAACATTGGTCGTGGTCTTAAAGCGGAAGATTGGGCAGAGGTTGACCAAAGCATCGATTTCATGGGGTTATGCGATGTCGCGAACAAACGAATCGGGCAGCTTTCCGGGGGTCAAAAACAGCGGGTGTTTGTGGCAAAAGCCTTAGCCCGCAAACCCGAACTAATTTTTCTTGATGAACCCATCGTGGGTGTTGATTCTACTGCACAAGAGAAATTCTACGAAAAACTCAGCGATTTAAACCTTGAACGACAGACAACCATATTGATTGTCACCCACGATTTAGCCTCCGTTTTCTGTCGCATGTCAAAGGTTTTATGCGTCAACAAACGGGTAGAAGTAGCCAAAATAACCGAAGAACTAGATACATCACAGCTGCTCAAAAGGGCATACGGGGAACATTTCCATTTCGTCTTCCATAGACACGAATGTAAGGGAGTTTTCAATCACGAGCCTTAACCTTTTTGATTTATTTGGTTACCAATTCTTCCAAAATGCCCTCTTAGGCGGCACCATTGCAGCAGTAGCCTGCGGTTTAGTGGGGCTCTTCTTGGTACTAAAGAAGGAATCCATGGTAGGAGACGGAATATCGCACACCGCATTTGGCGGCGTAGCCATAGGCTTACTATTCGGCATCAACCCCCTCTTCACAGCCCTAATCGTTTCAATATTGGCAGTTTTCGCAATCTCATACATGAGGCAAAAAAAGATAGCTGCATCGGACTCCGCAATAGCAGTAATGCTTGCTTTAGGCTTCTCCACAGGTTTAATCGTGATTAGCATAGCAGGCGGCTTCAATGTTGAATTGTTTAGTTACTTGTTTGGCTCGATTTTGACGATTGACTGGACAGACTTAGTGCTGGTTTCCTCTTTAGGATTAGCTGTTGTGATATTCATCAGTATTTTCCGCCGCGAACTCCTCTCTATGGTCTTTGATGAAGATGATTCAAGAATTATGGGCATACCGACAAGAAAACTGTCCTTAGTTTTTGATTTATTGGTCGCAGTCACAATTGTGCTGTCAATCAAGGTTATTGGAACGATTCTTGTCGTGGCGCTTTTGGTGATTCCAGGGCTCTGCGCGCTGAGGCTAAATTTCTCTTTTAAGAAAACATTGCTCGCTACTGTCGGGTTTAGTGTTCTAAGCACAATTTTAGGAATCATCCTCTCAGCAGTGTTCAACATAGTGACTGCGGGTGTGATTGTTTTTGTTTTGGTGCTGTTCTTCCTTTTGACTTTGCTGTATAAAAAAATTGAATAAAACACACAAAAGAGTCACGCACTTTTTTGTTTCTTAGCTGTGATTAGGGACTGCGTGAAGGCCAGAAAAATCTACAATGCTCTTGAAAATGCGGGGCCGGCTGCCTTCTCCTGCTAGATAAGCAAAGGATGCTGCATGCTTAGCTAAGTTTGGTTTGTCTTAAGGGAATTGATAACACAAACCTTACGCCCTGTCCGAATTCGCCTGTTTCCGCAACAGTCCAGCCATAAAGGTCACATATCCGCTGAATCAGAAACAAACCCAACCCTGTCCCTTTTCCTGCGCCTTTCTGAAAAAGCCGAGGCTTGATATCGGGGTCTATACCGCCGCCGTTGTCTTCATAGATTAGTTTTAGGTGCGTCTGGGTTTTGTTTGAATAAATCTTGATTTGACGTAGGTTCTTGCCGTATTTGAATGAGTTATCCAAAAGGTTGTGGAAGATTTCAATTAAGGCAACATCGGCCTCAACCTCGCAGTTAATGTCAGAGACATCTACAGTTACGTGATTTAAATCAGAAAAGAAGCTTTGTGCCTTCTTGATGGCATCGTAAACTGGCACCCATGAAAGCCCTTGGTCTCCAACTGATTGAATTGTCTGAGCAAACTCTAGGATGCGGATGATATGTTGTGTTTGGGCGTAAATCTGGGTTATCATTGCGAGCATTTGGGTGTTATTGTTGGAGAATTTCTTTGATAGAAACAAGGAAGCGTTAATGTTTTGGAGTTTGTTTCGGATGTCGTGTTGTACGAATCCGCCGACAACCCGCAGTTTTTCGAGTAGTAACTCGGTTTGCGCAAGAGCGAGGTCACGTTCTTCTTGGGCCCGTTTTCGCTCTGTTATGTCTCGGCTTATGGTGATGAACGAGATTTCTCCATGGGCGCCGTGGACAACGCTAATTTTAGCTTCAAGCCAAAGTGATTTTCCTGTTTTTGTGCGTAGCCGAAACTCGATCGGTTCCATTTGCCCAGTTTTAACCAAATCATGCATTTTTGGGTTTAATCTCAAAATGTCTTCGGCGTCAAGTAGCTGAAGAATGCTCTTTTTTCCTACTAACTCTTCGGGGCTATAATCAAAAATAGTTTTAGCGGAAGGTGAAACGTACACAAACATGCCATTCACGTTGGTTACGGTCAAAACATCCTGTGCGTTTTCTGCTATGAAACGGCAGTTTTCCTCGCTTTCCCGCAGTTTTGCCTCGATGAGTTTATGCTCAGTAATATCGTAGGCTGCAAAGCGTACTCCGTTGACTTCATTTTTGTCGTTGTAGGAAGGTTCAAAGTAAGTATCAAGATAGAGGGATCCCGTTTCCAGATTAAGAACTACTTCTCGACGTAGCGACCCCCCAGTTTTCATCAAGTTCAACAGTGCCTTACGAATGGCATCGCAGTCTTGAATATTGCAAATCGTACCGAAAGAGTTCCCCAAAAAAGCTGAATCAGGCTTATCCTTAATCTGATGATTATACACCCAAGTATACCTTAAAGAACAATCAAGCGTTGCCATCATTATAGGCGAGTTTTGGACCGCCAAACGGAAATGTTCCTCACTTTCGCGGAGCCGTAATTCTGCGTTTTTTGACTCGGTAACGTCTCTTATTGTGCTGACTATCTGCTTGACGTTTCCATTTTCCAGCATCCGAGAGAAAGAATGATCTACCCAGCGTACTTCACCCTGCTTAGTTATTATTCGGTATTTCAAGTTGCCGCTGGAGTCACATGACAACGCAGTATTGATGATTTGCCGCACGCCAGGTTCATCCTCGGGATGGATAAAATCAGGTATTTTTCCCACTAACTCTTCGGGTTCATAACCGAGCATTTGTTTGCAAACGGGACTAAGGTAAACAATTTTGCCGTCGCTTTCTGTGAGCACAATAAGGTCTTTACTGTTTGTCACCATTCGCTCAAAGCGTTCTTCACTTTCTTTGAGCAGTTTTTTGGCGAGGGCTTTCTCGTAGAGATTCCGAACGCAGACAGCTAATTCTGTGTAAACAGTTTGAGGATCACCTTGCTTGTCAATGTATCGGGCTATGCCCAAATTGAGCGCATGTACGGCGATTTCTTTTTGTCCTTTTCCCGTGAACAAAATAAAGGGTACTTGTGAACCGTTTTGTTTGAGCGCCTTAAAAAGGTCCAAACCGTTTTTGTCGGGCATTTTGTAGTCGGATAGCACTACGTCGAAGTGGCTGTTCTCCATTTTTTTTAGAGCTTCATCGACTGAGGTGGCTGTGTCGACTGCAAAGTACCCTATGGTTGAGAGGATTCTCTTTGAAGACTTTAGGAAGTCTATGTCGCCATCTACATGTAGCACTCGAATGATAGTGTTTGAATCAGCCAAATAGCATCACTTTTAGATTCTGAGACTGAATAAAAAGAGTGTGTACATGAGAAACATGACAAACACTTACAACAATTTAGCCACAAACTAAACATCTGATTCATAAATCTAGTTAAAATACGTCTCAAACAATTCAATTACAACAACTGAGTGAATAATTATATAGCTTTCACGGGTGCCCGTCCACGTTACCCACTTAAAGTCAATTTTGGCGCTCCCGACCATAGGGATACAGGCAAGGGGATTTACACGTGCATAGCAGACACCACAAGTGAAAGCCAACATAGTACTTGACATGATGATTTTTTAGGGTTGTCATGACGGAAAAAAACGCACAAATAACATCAAAAGAAATGGGTTCAGCTTATGGTGAGGAATACGCCGGGTTGCCGAAGCGGCTGCATACTGAAGATCCATTCGTATTTGAGTAGTTGATATAGACTGTTTTTAACTCTGTGAACTCATTGACGCCTTCGGGTCCGCCTTCGCGATTGCTGCCTGAAGCTTTGACTCCGCCAAATGGCAAATGTACTTCGCTTCCAACAGTAGGGTTATTTACATAGGTAATACCTGCCTGAAGCCTTTTGACAACAAGCAGGGCGTGGTCGATGTTTTTTGTGTAAACAGCTGAGCTTAACCCATAGTCGGAACTATTCGCTATGTCTATGGCTTCAGCTAAGTTCTTAGCAGATAACACCGATACAACTGGACCAAATATTTCTTCTTTGCAAAGCCGCATATCTGCTCTGCATTCACCAAAGATAGTGGGCTCAAAAAACCATCCGCTTAGACGCTCAGGCACATGCCCCCCTACCAATAGCTTGGCGCCTTCCTCCATGCCGATTTCGCAATATCGCTGGGTCTTATCTTGCGCTTTTTTGTTCACTAAGGGACCCATGTCCGTTTTGGGGTCTAAGCCGTTTCCAAGCCTAAGCCTTGAAATCTGATTGGTCAACATTTTTTCTACTCTGCCCCGTACCGACTCCTCTACGATTACACGGGAGGTTGCTGTGCATCGTTGCCCCGAAGTTGCAAAGCCACCCCACAAAACCGCTTCAACCGCACGGTTTAGGTCAGCGTCAGATAGAATGATTAGAGCGTTTTTCCCGCCAAGCTCCAGACTTACCCGCTTAACACCCGCTGTCAGTAGGATTTTGGCGCCAGTATCTTTGTGCCCACAAAAAGAAACCAGCCTCACCTGTCGATTCTTCGCCAACGCGTCCCCCACAACCGCGCCAGGTCCCGTTACAAGATTAAGTACGCCTTTGGGTAAGCCTGTTTGCTGCAGAATTTCAACGAGTTGGGTGGCGCATTGAGGAGCCTCAGAAGAGGGCTTAAAAACTACTGTGTTGCCGCAAATTAGAGAGTAGAAGATTTTTCGGGCAGGAATCATCATGGGAAAATTCCAGGGGGTAATCAGGGCCACTACGCCAATCGGCATTCGAAAAGTGAAAACAAACCGTTCAGGCTTCTCAGAGGTCGAAGTATGCCCCAAAAGTCGTCTGCCTTCCGCCGCCGTATAATATGCAAGATTAATGGCTTGTTGAATGTCCATTAGAGATTCTCGGAGGGGTTTACCCATCTCCCGCGTCATCGTCGTAGCTATTTGGTCTTTTTGGGTTTGCAACAGTTCGGCGGCTTTAAGCAGGTATTGGCCACGTTTTGGCGCAGGCATATCTGCCCATCCTTGAGAGGCATCTTGGGCAGCGTCCACCGCAGCTTCAGCATCTTGGAGGTTTCCCTTCTGGAAGGGACCTAAAGTGTCGTTGGGGTCCGCGGGGTTCACTCGAGAATATGTTTCACCCGATTCAGAATCAACCCATTCTCCTCCAATGAAGAGCTGAAACTTCAAAAGCATACCTAAACAAAAATACACAGAAAAATACTTCTGTGTTTTGGTGCCACCAAAAAAAGAAATGTTGAATTTAGTGCCGTCTTGATTCTATGAGGCCTCTGCATTTATCCGCGTACTGACAGTACTCGAGGCATGCAGCAGAGGGGTCAGGACGTTTCCATTCAGCGCCACAACTGGGGCAGGTGGTTTTGTCTTCGTCACTCCAGATTTCGAGTTCAGCACCGCAAACGTGGCAATTGATGTAGGCGGGTTTGGGCTGCAAGAGGTCACGGAGTCCGGGGCAGGTGTCGGGGTTCTTTGCAGGCTTATCTTTAGAGCTCAACAATTTCACCTCCCACCTTAACCTCAAGTTCCTTAACGGGAATGTTTTTGCCAGAGCCCTCCAGCGCCTTATTGATTGCCCATTTGAGTCCCGTGCAGCAGGGTACTTCCATGTGGAGCACGGTTACAGCGGCTATGTTGTTTAGTGTTAAGATGTCGGTGAGTTTGGCAGCGTAGGCGCGGGCGTCGTTGAATTTGGGGCAGCCGATGAGCACCCGTTTGCCTGCGGCTAAGTCGTGGAAGTTTTTGAGGGTTACTGGAGCACAGTCGGCGGCGAGTAGGAGGTGAGCGTTTTCGTAGAAGGCTGCTTTTGGGGGTACAAGGTCGATTTTGACTGGCCACTGGGGTTTCTGCGGCGCAGAGACTGCGGGGGTTTGGGTGGCTTTGGTTTTCTGGTATGCGTGCACTTCTTCTTCGCTAAAGGCGGGGGCTTCGCGTTCGGTAATTGTTATGGCTCCTTGGGGGCATTCGCCGAGGCAGGCTCCGAGTCCGTCGCAGTAGGTTTCTTTGACGATTCGGGCTTTGCCGTTGACTATTTGGAGGGCGCCTTCGACGCATTTGGGGATGCATTTGCCGCATCCGTTGCAGAGTTCCTCGTTTATGTTTACGATTTTACGCTTCATTTTTGAGTTCCTCTTTTAGGCAGTTTCCACCGGTGGGGCAATATTTTTTCGCGTGATTTTCTATGGCGACGAAGATTGGTGTTAGGGTTTCTGTGTTGACGCTGTAGATGCGTTTTTTTCCTACGCGTTGGACGCTTAGTAGGTTACATTCGATTAGGGGTTTTAGGTTGTGGCTTATCATGCTTTGTTCCTGTCCTAGTGCGGTTGCGAGTTCGGTTGCGCTCATGGGTTGGTTTTGGAGTTGTTGGATGGCGGCGAGGCGGGTGGGGTTGGCTAGGTTGGTGAAGAAGCGGTAGCAGATTGTTGTTAGGGTTTTTTTCATGCATTTCACCGGTTTAGTTAGTTGAATAATTATTCATATGAATTTTATCTCATATAAGGCTGCCCCCTAACCTACAAGGGCAATCAGAAAAACGCCTGCCTAAGCAAGGAAAGAGGTAAAACAGCAAACTCAAAAACACAAAAGCCCTTGCCGCATCGCAAATCTCTTAAGCCAAACACGCCAATCCTAAACAAGGGCTAACCAATGTCCAACCCATTAAAAAATAAACCAGTCACTTCACCCAGAACAACAAACCACAGCCTAAACCCACTCAAACTGGGCAAGCAGGTCAAAGCCTCCGCGCCTCCCAGAGACTTCTCAGTAAAGTCAGCTGCACCCCGAGAAGAAAACCCACCCCAAAAAGAAGACAAAACCGAAAAATCCGCCGCGCCCCGAACATCACAGAAGTATTGGGACCAAATAGATGACCTCTTTTACCGCACCATCAAACACGCCGAAGACGCATTCAAAATAAATGTCGCCCTAAACGTTGTAGTTGCCGCTGTCGGAGTAACTTTGCTGGGTTATTCGATAGGGTACAGTTGGCTCAAAGGATTAGATGTGTATTCCACCGCGTTTGGCACCTTGGGAGTAGCGAGTTTTGTAGCTTTGTTCTTTTTTTCGCCGCAACGTAAAATCCAAAGAACCACCGGTGACTTAACCCAAATCCAGATGCTATACCGCACGTATTCCATGCAAGTTGAAGAGGTTAACGACTGGTACTATCGACATCCTGAAAAAACCAAAGAAGACATCCAAGCCATGAACAAGCACCTCGACGACATCACTCAAAAAGCCCTCGACAAAATCGAAAAATACATCGGCGAAGCAGAAAACTCAACCTCACCAACAGATAACGGCAAAAAAACCTAGCGGAATATGGCTTTTTGGGGTAGCTTTAGACCGCGGCTATTTCACGTCCGCCTTAACTTTTAATTATTCATAAATTCTGTCGATAAAACCAGGTTACAGTTTACAAGAGGCAATTTGGGAAAAGTGTTAAATTTCAACGCTAACAACATTGCAACTCAAGCAATCTTGGGGAAGGTTGAGAGTAAATGTTAATCTCTGAATTTAAAAATGCATTTCAATACACAAAAGGCTTAATCAACAAAAACACAAACACACTGATATTAGTGGTTGCCTGCCTAATACCAATCATAAACATTTTTGTTCTAATACGCTACGTAGACAAAATTGTAAGCGAACCATCATTCACTATTAAGCCGCCAAAATTGGAAAAACCAAACTGGACCAACTTAGTTATGTCAATTCTAAAAATAATTGTTGTCGCGTTAGTCTGGCTACTCATCGTTATTGCCTTGATGTTGCCTGTGGGGCTGATTTCGGGCGCCGGTCCACTTGGAGCATTCACAGGTTTAATGACTTTAGTTGAGAAATTCAGTGCAAAATCAATCGCCGCCGCAATAGGTGGCGCCGTAGTAGTCTTTATAGTTGGCATATTTGCGGTTATGAGCGAAGTTAACATGCTTAAACGTAGAAAATTAAGTGACGCCTTTGCCTTCAAAAATCTACTGAATAATATTTCCAAAATAGGTTGGCCGCGCTATCTGCTTTTCATCGTTACGCTATTGATTTCAATGGCAATAGTGCTATGCATCACTGCACAAATAGGCAACAACCTTGAAATTGGCATATTCACCGTGAGCATAGCGGGCATACTTGCCTTGTTGCCAGCATCATTTTTGGCAAGAACAGTAAGCTTACTCTACGACAAATACAACTTGCCCCCGCCGCCTCCACCACCGCCACCACCAATGTAGCTAAACTGATGCTGGCCCACCCTTCTTTTTTAGAGTTGGTATCGGTCAAAGTTTGCTGAGCCGGTATCAGGCGTAACAAAAAAGAACACTTCCCCACAGCGCCGACAAACAACCTCTTGATTGCGCTGCCGCTCAACATCAAGCGAACCGCAACTTGGACAACGAACCTGAACCGACGGCATCTTATACCCAAATAGACAAGCCCAGTTAAGTATTAAAGGTTTTAAAGCCTTTACGGGTCAGATTCGAGGGAAAGCTTTTGAGTACCCATGCTTTTCTAATCGTGTCAAGGTTGAATAATTTGTCTAAAAGAGCAAAAAAAGCTGAAGGACTCGAACAACACAAAAGACTGCAACGTGAAAAAGACCAAAAACGCAAAGAAAGAAAACAGGTTTCGCTCCCAGCAAAACACCAAAGCAAAGGCAAAAAATAGCCTAAGCGTCTTTTACAGGAATCGATTTTTCCCCTTTCTATCAAAATTAATAAACGCTCAAAAAATTAGAGCGCCTTGGGGTCTGTCAATTTTGGGTCTTCATCTTTCCCAATCAGTCTGGGACGGCGACATCATCCCCCAACGAACCAAACACCGTCCCAGTATCTTAGGGTTTTGGTAAAAGGAAAGACGAAAAACTGATCAGAGAAGCCTAAAGAACCATAAAAGGGCGTGACAGCACTTTTAGGAATTACGCCACCGCAGACATCAACCACAAGGGTTGAGTCTCGCACCCCAAGACCAAAAAAAGCCAATCTACTTGCTGTTCAATCTCTCTGACTCCATAAGCTCTAATTTTGGCGATTGCCCAAATACAATTCCAGCGTGTTAGTCACTTGTTCTTGTTAGACAAATAGTATTTCAAGGTGGGGCAAACGGAATTTTTGTTGACTAAATCCATTTCTTTGGGGTAAGTACTAAATTTAGGCGCTTTTTCGGATATCTACGATTTTACGAACCAACTAAGAACCACTTTTGACATATATGGCTCAATCTATAACTATAATTATCACTAAAATTTGAATGCTAATTATTGATTTTTAGTTTTCATAAATCAGGGACGATTTGTGGCTCTTGACCAAAAAGTTATTGAAAAACGGAAAACATAGCTGTAATTAACTGATTGTCATTTTCCGACTTTTATCTCAGCAAAATAACTGGTAGCGCCAATATTGTTTAAATCACTAAGTTGACGATGTTCTCCAGTTGCCTCTCCAGATGGTGTCTCGTATTCGACCTGTAATAGATTCTTCGCATATTCTGCTGCTTCCCCTATTGAGACATAGCCATTCTCGTCTTTGTCCGCTAAAGCATTAGAAAATGCTTTTAAGAACTCATAAGATGAGCCAAATGCACCTGTCTCATCAGCAGCACAAGCAGTCAATATAATTCTATTTCCTCCAGCTAAATCCTTTATTGCAGAACCAGAATAACAAGCATCTATCACTATAGCAATTCTATCGGCATTTATTTTTCCTATTTTTTCATCAAACCACTTGTAAGTGACTATTTCCTTACTATTTGCGAATTGAAATCTGCCAATTCCCCCATCGCTGTTAATTAGGACGATAACCTTATCTTTAGAGTTTGCTTTGTGGGAAATTTCAGTAGTTGCAGCTTCAAAATCTACTGCGTTGTTCTTTTCTTGGCTCAAATCGTACACGTTACTATTAGGAACCCCCATGCTATCAAGCATCTTGAACATCTCGTCCACAGGTTTATACTCATGACCTGCCATAGTCATCACAATAGCATACAAATTGTTCTTCACATTGTAAGATGAACCTGTTAGTTGCTCAAACCTGTTAGACCATGAGTCTTCGTCAACATTGGTGCTAGCTGTGTTTCCAGAATCGATAATATCTAAAAATTCTTGAGTTGGCAAAGCGTCAAGAAACAACATTTGCTCATAGTCCGAATTAGACAATATGCCATCCGTTAATAGAGCATTAACTATGGTTTTTTGATGGTTCTCTTCAAAATTTAAAAGAGTGTCAACAAAAGTTTGCTCTAAATCACTCATTTTACGGTCGCTGTCAAGAGGTTTTAGTGCATCAATCACACCGTCAGATGCGCCTTTGCTTTTTGCATAGGCTGCAACAGGAGTAGCGAAAACAGTTGTTACAATAAAGCCGCTTAAGACAACCATGAAAATGAATGCAACCGCAACTATGACTGTTTTTGATTTTTTCATTGTTAACTCGCTTGATAGTAACATCAGAGTAACATCTTAATGAATTTTTATAAAATGCCCCTTTACCTAAAAAAAAACAGATTAGCATTTGCTATGTTCGGGTTCTGTAATTATCCCTAAATTTTCGACGCTAATTAAGAATTATCACCTTAACCAAAAGCTTTTAGCTAGGTAATGCAATTAATAATAAGGTAAAACATAGCCATAAAATTACTTTGCCCTAAGGCTGGGACGGTGACATCAGCCCGCTGTTAGAGCAGCAGACTTACCTAACGCCAGATTTTTTATACAAAAACAGTTAACTAACAAGTATGTCCTTAGCTTCAACAGTAGATAAAATCACACTCTTATCGATAGTGGAGTTTAGCGCTTTACAAAATCAATTGAAACTTAATCTTATCGCGGACCCATCAAGCGAAAATGCATTAAAGGACTTGTGGAACACAGCCAATAAAGAATACCAACACATCGGTCCACCGTCGCGTTCATTCATAACAGCCCAGGACATACAACCAATCGATGATGATTACAGCCAAAAATATGAGACCCTCCTTTCAAGAGTAAAGAAATACAACACTTACCCAGAGAAAACTAGCATATACAACGTCAGAATCTCAAAATTAGTATCCCCCCAACTTATCATCAACCTTTCTCGCGCTAACAGATGGACAAATATAAAAAAGAACATCAAACCAGACGAACTCTACGAGCTAATGTTCCAACCGCCAATCGACTCCAATAGTATCACCTGCCAAATACTAGGAACAGGTTCATCCAACGGCGCAATGCTTTTCACAAGCCACGATGAAGATACACGAATATACCATCCCCCTCAAAATCGAAATATTCCATTCAACGCGAATGACCCTCAAAGCCGTAACTTCCAAAGCGTATGCCTACTTATTGGAGGGGGTTTACCGTTCGCTTCAGCGTATAGAGTTCAGCTTGGAGAGAATATAACACGCATTATTCTAAACAATGGAATCCATCGAGTATACAAATTGGCAGAAAAAGGAGTAGAATGGTGCCCGCTGATAGTTAGCGATATTAGCCCATATGAAATCCCGGAAACATTTGTGGGAACACCCAGAACAATACTTTTAAACCCAAAATTGAATCCTGCGCTTATTACAGATTTCTTAAATAAAGACATAACTATCCCCTTGAAGTACCACAGAGTACTCAAGACTATACGTCTAAACTGGAATTTTGAGCAATATGAAACCGTCCTCAAATAAGAAAAACCTAAAAAAGTTAGGCCACAGGCTGGTCGTCGGGGGTCCATTCAGGCGGCTTAGTTTGATTCGGTTTATTAGGTTGAACAGTTGAGTTCTGAGGTTCATCGTTTAGTGTTGGTTTTCCGAATTCGTTAGTAATCCCCGAGGGGTGAGACCCCGAGGGCAGATCCGAATTATTATGTAAGTCAGAACTACCGAATTCGGGAGGTTTGCCTGTTTGCTGTGCTACAAGAGTGGGTCCATTTGGATTAGCTTCTCCGGACTGTGAAGGGTCCTGCAAACCGTTTTGTAAAGTTGATTCTGTTCCTGCGGTGCTCCCCGCTCCTCCTCCCGCAGCTCCCCCAGCGGCGCCTGCACTTCCTGACGCTGCCGAACCTCCTGCAATAACAAAATAGTAAACAGCTGCGCCTACCCCAACCAAAGCACCGCCAACGATGCCTCCAATAACCACTGGATTAGATAGAAAACTATAAGATTGCACAGGAACAGTCGAACCATCTGTCGATGAGACGACAAAATAATCGTATTCTGAAACGCCTTTCCAAGGCGAAACCGCATCCGCTGCAGTAAGTTGAGAGACAGAACTATCCGTCTCAGTATAGGTATTCTTTATTTCGCCATTATAGTACATGTTAATTTGGCTTCCCTGTTTTTCAATTGCCAGAGTAAACCATACGTTTTTACTTTCTTGGTAGTTTCCAAGGGTTGTCTTTTGTCCATCCCGATAGAAAGCAAAGGTACCATACCAGCCATCCGCCATAAAGGTATAGGAATGTTTGTTTGTGATTGCGGTTACACTGTTTCCACAATGGCTACCTAGCGTCCATCTGCTCCTATCTTCAACTCTCCAATCAGAAATATCTTGGGAAAAATGATTTGAATAATGAATAGAGGTATCTTGTGAAGTACCATCCAAAACAATAGCGCCACCTGAAAAACTAACTCCATCTTCATGAGTAACTGTCCAACCGCCCTCTTCAAGTTGGTTAAGGCCTTGGTAGTCCATCTCATCTCTCCAGATACTTGTTGTAACATCAGCCGAAACCGCCATAATTGAACAATAAACAAACATAACAACTGCTAAAACAACAAGTAATCTTACCTTCAAACCAATCCCTCTGTTGTTTGATAGTTGTGTTTGATAATAAGCTTTTTCATGTCTAAATATCTGAGTAAAAATTAGAGCTTTAATTGAGAAAGTTGCAGTCTTTCTGTTCCAGAGTTGCCCATCGCCGCAGGTGTATGACAAAAATTTATATCCAATAACCGCTGAAAACGCCAAGTATGACAGTGAATTTCGATAGGGATTTAGAGTTAAAAAAATTGGATATAATTAAAGAGACGTATCAAGTGAACCATGAATTGGCAAACTCTATAATGAGCACCGCCATGATTGCCTTGTTGGTTGTGGTTGTAACATACGGATTAACCAATACCCTGAACCTGTTAGGTGCACTCCTTGGAATTTTGGTTATTGTGATAGTTTTCGTAATAGGATTCTATAATGTTTTTAAAATGAACAGAAACGCATTGGCACACTATGACAAATGGATAATAGATATCCAAAATGGAAGGCCATTGCCAACAATTGTTCAAATGAGCAAAGAAATACAAAAAGCTACTTAGATAGAGAATGTTAGATGCGAGCAACCACAAAAGTTGCCGCCGACCCTTTCTTATATTTTTGAAAAAAAAGTGAAATGGGCAGTCTTATTCCTCTTTATCGCCTTTAACACCCTTCTTGAGTCCTGACCCAATCCCCTTTGCTATACCGAAACCTTTCTTGAGACCTTTTCCTACGACTTCGCCAGTTTTCTCTGCCGTTTGCTCTGCTTTCCCCTTAGCCTCATCTTTACCCATACATTCACCTCCAAGCAAAACGTGTTATCGCTTGATTAGCTGGGTCCCGCTTTTAAAAATTATTTATTTTATGAATCAGAAATGAAATGTACAACACAAGCAACCACAAGGGTTTCCGCCAACTAAACACTAAAATCAAGATCCTCAAGGCACTTTTTAGAAAAACACGTGACAGTGAGTAACGTCTGAGGGCAGCTGGAATCTTTGCAGGTAGTGTCATTTAGACAAAACAATCATGAAGAAGTATTAAGAAAAATTTTTCTTCTAATTCAGCCAATAATAACGGGTGGATAAAGTGAATAGAACTATCGCAACATTGCTTGTTACAGCCATTATCATAGTCTTGAGCACGGCAATAACATCAATAAGCGCCGCCGAAGAAGACAGAGACAAATATAACTCGGCTCCACCGATAATTAGCATCCTTGACAATGAGAACGCCGGCGTGCCGATAGATTACATCCAGCATACTATGCATCCCACGATTTATTCAGATACAGAAAACGTTACCCTCTGGATTAAAGTACGGCTACCGTATCAAGTTCACAATTCTAAATTACAAGGGGATCTCATGTGGTTTGGAGGGCATATAACCGCCGTTTCATACAAAGCAAGCTGGCTTAACAACCAAACCGTAAAAATTTACACCAACAATTCTAATGAAGGCCCACACGAGTTTAATTTTACTTTAACAAACATACCTTATGGGAGGCACTACTTAGAAGTTAATGCATCCTGTGTTGTTTTTATACTTAATGATCTCTCTGGTTTGTCATCTCACCCGTTTCGTGACAGCGCTGAAACATCATTAGACATTACGGTTTTACCAGTTTCCACGCCAACACCACAACCGACGCCTATGCCGTCTCCTACTACTTTCAATCTAAGAACTGAGCATGCAGTCACCATAGTTGCGGTAATCCTATCAGTTGCTGTTTTTCTAGCAGTCTTCTATAGGAGACACCCAAAAGGCTCAACCACTAGAAGCGCAACTATTCCGCAACAATAGAAAAAGCATAAAACAATTGGAAAAAATGTTGGAAATGAGCGTTAAAGTGTGTGGGCTATTACCAAACGCCAATCGGTATTATGTATGCCTATGGTCGTCCAGAATGCTTCTTTGTTAACTAGTGGTCTTGAGGGTGCAAGGTCATCAAAATAACTGTAAGTGCCATAACCTGACTGTGTATCAACAACATTATGAATGAACGTTTGAAGTTCAGTATAGCCGTGGTATTCTTCGTCTGTGAAGACATTTTTTCCTTGCTCGGGGCTATCATCATAGATTAGGGTGCCATTTTTTTGTAGAGCATAAATCGTGTAGATGCCTTGAACCGAGTCTTCAACAAATGGGTGGATAAGCTCGTAGGGCAAAAAGACGATGCTGAGCGAACCGATAAAGAGCCCATCAGCATTGAAAACGGGCGCAACCATCACAACGCCCGGGAAATCTTCTACCAGAGAGATAAGGTTACTGACTGCAGGCCGCAGGGTTGAGCGCATTTCAATGTTTTGTTCTTGGTTTGATACATCCTTGCCGATTATATCACTGAAATTACTGGGTTGGACGGCTCGTAAAACGCCATTTTTGTCGGCAGTTGCTGCATTAATGATGACATTTGAGTTTTGGGCGTAGAGGTCGCTTAGTACTTTTTCTGCTGCGTCTCCAGTTAAACCAGTGCTGGATAATTGTTGACATGCATTTGACATAGCATCATCTAGTTTTTGCAGTTCTGAATTTATGCTAGACGAGTCGCGAATCAAAAATGAAGCCATCTCTTCTTTTTTACTTTGGCTTGTTACCTGCGAATTGGTGCTCCATTGATACATATTGAATAATAACGAAGCAGCCAGCAATATCACTAAAACTATGACTAACAGTTTCGTTTTAGCCATTTTGCATCGTGAATCTTTTGGGCAGATTTAGCCTTTAAGCGTTATGTTGAATCATACCCAACCTCAATAGGCAGCCATGGGCTGGGTCTAAGAGAATCCCCTAATATCAAACGAAAGAAATTACCGCTTTAATTTTCTCTTATTAACAATTAGACAAATCGCTTATATTTTCAGAAAACAAATATGTGTTTGATGATGTTTTTTGGCAATAAGCAAAAACAGTGCTAAAAACATTATAACCCAAAAAAAAGTCAAACCTTTTAAAATTGTTAAAAACTCAGGGAACGCGCCAAATAACGAAGGCACCTCGGCACTTAAGAAAATTGAAAATAATCTGTTAACCACCAGTGAAGGATTAGAAAAGATTTTTGACAGCATTGACGATGGCATAACTTTAGTGAGTTTAGACGGAATAGTCCTCGATTGCAACCAAGCATCTTTAGCTCTCCTTGGTTTAACGCGACGAGAGGAACTCATCGGAAAAAATGTGTATGACCGAATCACCCCAGAAGATAAGCAGCAAGCGATTAATGATGCTAGCCAAGTGCTCAAAACGGGGAAAATTGTTAGCCAAGTCAGATTCCTCAAAAAGAGCGGAGTGCCATTTTGGGCTGAGATTTCTGTAACTGTCCTCTATGACAATAACAGGCAACCAGCACTATTTCTGGGTGTTACAAGAGACATCACAGAACGCAAAAGGATATTACAGGAGCTAAAAGAGAGCGAAGAAATCTATCGCACACTATTTGATAGCAGCGATGACGGGTTTATTTTGGTCGAACCAATTTTTGATGAAAATAATTACACGTTTGATTACAGATTTCTCAAAGTAAATCCAGCATACGAACGCCTAACTGGCGCTAAATCGGGTGAAGTTTTAGGAAAGAGAGTAAAAGAGGTTGCACCTGATCTCGACAAATCACTTTTTAGTCTTGTTGACTTTGTTATAAAAAATCAAAAAGCAAAACATAACGAATTTTTTGATCAACACTCGGATAAATGGTATGATTCTTACTATTTTCCCTTTGGAAAAAATAGAGTCGGCATACTTTTTAGGGATATATCAAAGCAGAAAAGCGTTGAGGCTGCGTTGAGGAGTTCTGAAGAGCGTTATCGGCTCTACGTAGAAAGTTCGCCTGTAGCTTTTTTTGTTATAGATTCTGAGCAGAAATATATTCAGGTAAATGACGCAGCCAGCAGGCTTCTGGGATATACCAAAGAAGAGCTGCTTAAGATGACTATTTTTGACGTAACCTTTAAAGAAGATATACCCTTAGCTGAGGATCAATACAAGGAATTAATGCAGAATGGGAAGTCGATAAGAGAGTTTAGGTTAAAGAAAAAAGATGGCCAGCCCGTCTATATAATTTTGAACACCATTCTGTTGTCTGATGGGAAGGCGATGGCGTTTTGTGAAAACATAACTGAACGCAAAAACCTCGAAAAACACCTCCATGATAATGAGCGTTTAGCCACCATTGGACAAACTGCCAGTATGGTTGGACATGATATTCGCAACCCTCTACAGGCAATAATAGGGGACCTGTTTTTAATCGAGAATACAATCAAAGCACACCCCACTTGCCCAAGCAAAGACTTTGTTGAGAGCTTAGAGGGCATAAATGAAAATATTTTTTACATAAACAAAATTGTAAGCGATTTGCAAGACTATACCAGAACAATCAAAGCGACGTTGGCTGAAGTTGATGTAAGAAGCCTAATTTTTACTGCACTTGAGGGTCGCAAGATTCCCGAAGGGATACAACTTCAAGTAGACGTTAAGAATGGCCTTCGATTGATTACTGATGTAACATATTTTAAGAGAATTATATCGAACCTTGTTGGCAATGCAATTCAAGCCATGCCTAACGGAGGCAAAGTAACCATCACAGCTGCCCAAAACAAGGACAGCGTTGCTATAACTGTTGCAGACACGGGAGTGGGAATTAAGGATGAGGATAAGGTTAACTTGTTTAAGCCGTTGTTCACGACTAAAGCTAAGGGGCAAGGTTTAGGTTTGGCTGTTGTTAAGCGGTTTGTTGATGCCTTAAATGGAAGTATTGCGCTTGACACCGAAGTGGGTAGGGGTACCAAATTTACAATCAGCCTACCAAATAACCAACCTATAGAAGCTCAACAGAAACCTCGAAATCACAACCCCAAATAACGCATCATCAAAACAGCGCTTTTACTTGACAACTGCGCCCTTTTTAGACGCAAAAGACATGCCGACTGCCGACAAAGCCAAAACGGAAGCTTCCCATATTCGACATAAGTCGTTAATCACCATATGATTCGAATTTATTATAATATTGGCATCGAAATTTCGTTTATATTTTCTCTGAAGACATACCATTGTAAAAAAATTGAGGACCAGAAAACTATGTGTGCCATAATAAAATCTGCACTTGGACTAATCGGCATATGTGTCGTATTCGCAATCATGGGTTACGTAGGTTATCTGGTTTTTTCCGGCGAGGTATTGATTTAAATGATAACAGACCAATCTTGCACCCAAAATGAAGACGATTTCGCAGAAAAATGCCGCCTTGCACTCGAAAAACGTTGGGGAATCCAAATTCCCGTTCCAAAGCAATGCAAAAAAAGGTAAGCAAGCCCTTCAGGTACACGGCTACTAGGTGTTAGAGCACATAATCTGCAGATGAGATGGCGCCGCTCACCCAAATTTATTGGCTTGTAACTAAGTTAAAGCAAGGTGCCGCGCCGAACATTTATCAGAGATACATAATTTTTTTATCACTCAAGCGGGCGTTACTCAAAGCAGGTAGGTTAATTTAGGATGGCAGCATCGAAACCGAACAAAGTTAAAGCAACTCAGATAATACCCGTCATCATCTTAATTGGGTCAGTTGTCGGAGCATTATATTTCGCGGGTTTTTTTGACGATTTTCTCTCTGGCCAAAGCTTCACGGGCGCCAATGATGATGGATTTTCAGATGGTGGAATATTAACGCCCACCCGAGACATTGAGGGAACCTGGAAAACCACTTTTGCAACCGAATTTATTATCGCAACTGATTATGAAAACTTTGGTACCCTCGCAGATGTAGGCACCGAAAACCGTACCATGACGTGGACCATAACTGGAACAAGCGATGAACACATTGTTAGAGTGGATGTTGCGTTTTCGTATTCCAATAGACAGTTAGCTTCAGGCTCAGGATATACCCCAGATGTTTCGCCAATGCAATTGACAGGCATTATTAATGGAACACAACTAACGTTGACCCGAGGAGACGCAGGCCCCATTGAGCAAATTGGTTCAGTTGGCGTGTTTACTTTCACTTCAACACAGATGCAAGGAACATGGCACGACCACTGGAGCGGAGTATACGAACAAAACGTCTACACACTCACCAACGACTTAAAACTGATGAAACAATAACCAAAACAGTCACAAAGCAAACAAGATGCCCCTTTGGGCACTCCTTTTTTGAATTTTCAGAGCAACAACAGCAATCAGCCTCAGGTTTAGCATAAACAAAACAATCTACTCTAAGAAAGAAAAGACAAAGTTTTCACATGCTTAAAGGTGACAAAGACAGAAACTTATGCCGCGGGTTATAGAATTATTCGGGTGTAGGTGCTGTTGTTTTTTCTTCCCTGATGGTGAGGGGTCCGTCTCTGTTGAGTTCGCTGTATTTGAGTGATTCTAGGGCTTTTCTTTTTTGCATGGTTTTTCCACGCCAATCCATGCCAAGCATGAAGATGTAGGGTGCTGCCAGGTATATGGCTGCCACTAAGGGGTTTTCGAGGATGACGAATGTTGAGAGTATCTGGTCAATCTGTATGCCTAGTGTGACTAGGAGTATGTCGGGCATAAATGAGGCGATCAGGCTGAGGGTTAGTACGACGATGTATTGGCTTAGTACGCCTCTTTCTTTGCCTACGATTGCTGAGGGTATTACGGATGATAGTACGAAGATCCAGGTGAAGGCGTAGATGAAAATTATTGTTTGGACGTTTGTGTTTAGCCATGTGGCTGCTGATGGCCAGAATAGGCCTATGTTGGCACTGATTGTTCGGACGGCGGTGTCGGTTAGTAGTTGGTAGCTTACGGTTAGAATCCAGGAAACGGATAGGTATAGGGGGGCTATTACACCGGCTTTCGTTGTTTAACACTCCCGTCGGGTCAAGAGAGCAACATCAACTGACTATTAATAGTCAATATTTCAGATATAAATAATTTGTGAACCCAAAATACACCCAAAACACAAAAAACTCACCGAAAAAAAAATAAAAAAAGGAAAAAATTAAACAACATAATAGTCTAGATTCACAGTCTTCCAATGGGTACTACAATAATACCAGTTGCCAGCGTTGCCAGCATTTTGTGTCCGAAGATAAGACATCACACAATAATAGTCGCTACAGTACACTTCACTTCCAGCACGTACGACACATATCCCGATTGAATGCCCAAATTCATGCATAAGTACAACGGCTTCTGCGCCAACAGGTGAAACGATTACGGCGGTTGCCCAGTCATCAGCGGCTTTGTCGGCGATGTAGATGTAGTTGCCTGCTACCAAGTCACGAGTAGTCCCGACACAGAGGGTGTATCCAACTACGTTAGAAGAACCTTCGACTGTTGTTCCATAGAGCACCCATTTCTCTGGCAGAGTATATTTTCCGTCGTTTGCGTTAACGGCATTATCGTTTCCGTCGTTGTATTGTCTCTCGATTGCCCAAAATTCATCGTCAGAAATACCATTATCGTATGCTGCACTACACTCAATCTTGTCGTCCACTACGATGGTGAGTTTGATGTTTTTGGCTTGATAGTATGCAGTCATGTAATCAAGAACTGATTGGGTTGGTGCATAACCGTCTATGTAGTCGATTTCTAGGGTTAGGGCATATGATTTGGGTGTTGGTGCAGGTTTTACTTTTGCAGTTATTAGTTCGACATTGTTGTTTGAGCCTAATTTTACTTTCAGGGCTTCTGCTGAATCGGCGGTTAAGGGCATTGATGTTGGCGCGATTTCCTGTGTTACTTTAAAGGGGGTCGTTGTTTGTGCTTCAACTATTGACATTGGCAAAATTGAAAGAGCGAACAGCGCAATTATAGCTAGACCAATTATTTTTTTATGCAAATTTAAATCACATCATCAACTTTGGTCGGTTGAGTTTATAATTGTTATGCTCTAAATCGTAAGCTATATAGTCGAATTAACAATAACCCAACGAGTGGGCTAAAGCGTCAGCTTAACTATAGCGCTTAAAAAAGAAAAAAGTGGGTGTTATTTGGTTTTTAGACGGTTGTTTGCGCTTGAGGGGGCGTCACGGGTTGCGCTGTGCGCATAGTGAAGAAGGCAATAGCCAGCAGCAGTATACCAATCCAAATCAATATAGCGCCAAAGAAGAACAGCACCAGAACTATTGCACCAATAAAGATCAGCAGACCAGCGGTTGCAAATAAGCCGACTGAGGCTTTAGCAGCAAGCAGCTTAAACGAGCGCCAGAAGAAGTAGGTGGATACTATGGCGGTTATCCAGCCCACAATAAGCACAACTATGGCTGCAGTGATGAAGGGTATTATGTCAGTAAAGCTTATGGCGCTTGTGTCGGGTGTCATGCTTGAAATCGAGGGCAAAGTAGACAAGTTACCGTCCCATCCGGGGAAAATAGACATCAAGAAGTTAGTGATGTTAGGCAAAACAATGATAAAGGCCAAAGCCAACGCGACAACCGCACCGACAATCGCTACAATTACCCCGTAGACTGCTAAGCTGAAGATGCCACGTTCCCGGAAGTAGCCAGCGAGACCGTAGAGCGCGCCCAAGACTAGTATGAGACCAATGAGTTCAACGATGGCATAGGAGCTAATGTAGGGGAATACGCCGATGAGCATTAGAATTGCGCCGATGCCGCCCAGATATTTGCTTGATTCAGGAGTCATCAGTTTCTCCTCGGGTCTGTGTTCAGCTTTTTATAGATAAAAGCTTTTGCCCGATTATTAACTGTTGATGCCGCTTTTAGCTAAAAAAGTATCATTAACAAAACAAAAATGAAGAAATATAGATAAACACAAATCAGCTTGTTTTTGCGGCTTGCTTGGCGTCAATCCATCGTCGCATAGACGCAAAACCGCCCGTCACAAACCCAGCCAACAGTTGCCGACCCGTCCATAATAGCCCTGACAACACCATCAGAAAACCCAAAAACTGAACCCACAAAATCGGGCTACTCAAGGAGGGCGGAGAGTGAACATGAAAAGCATAACCATAATCAAGATCAGGTTGAACCCGAAACACCATATACGAAGAAGTAGCCAGTTGCCGAGCTGCATCCATGTTAGCAATCAAGGCAACAAACACAACAGCAAGCCCCAAAATACCCAACGCAAACAGGGAGGCTTTTTTGAATTTCTCAGTAGAGGCGGCGTACTTTAGCAACGTCGAGCTTTTTGCAACCAAGGACGCGGCAGCCAAACAGAAAAACGGCAACGCCTGATAGATGTATTTTACGGCGCTGGTGTAGGGGGCTTTTAAGTTAACGGACACCGCCAAATAAACCACCAACCCCACAATAAAGAAGATACCCAAAAAACAAATTGCATCAGATACCTGAATCCTCTTGTCAAAGCGCCGCCAAAACAGCAATCCAACCCCCAAAGAAACCAACGCCACCGCAAAAAAGCAGATTCCTAGACCGTAGTTGATGAGGAAATTGCTGGCGAAAAGGGGGGTGACGGCTACGTCTGGGAAGTTTAGGTCCTTGAAGTCATTATGCCCAAAGAAATACATGAGGTCAAATCCCAGGATGCCTTGGTACCACAGCAGATTCCCCAAAAGGGCAGGTAATCCAAATGCGGTTAGTTGGCTGAGGATGCGTTTGGAGTTTTTGGGGCGATGATAGAGGTACAACAGTAACAGCGGGACAAGCATAAAGACAGCGAAAAGTTTGGTGAGCAGCGCCAAAGCAAAAAAGACACCTGAAACCGCGGCTATTTTTACGGAGTTGCGTCGTATGGCTAAGATGCCGATGTAGAGGTAGGCAAGGCTGAGCAGCAGGCATTGGGTGTCTATTAGAAAGCTGCGACTCAATATGAGTTCCCATGGCGCCAAAGCAAAAAACGCCGCTGCAAACACCCCGGTAGATTTACTGTAGAGTTCTGCCCCCAACAAATACACAAGGACAATGCAGGCTAGCCCAAATGCAGTGATTAATGCGGCGCCGTTTTCTTCTGAGAAACCTACAAAATGGAAGTAGGCTGCTTCAGTGTAGAAACCCAAGGGTGGTTCGTTGAAGATGTTGCCGGTTGCGTTGTAGTAGGGGTAGCCCCATTTGAGAACACCTTGGGCTGTGTCGAGTTCTAGCTGCGTGTCGAGGGTTCGGTAGGGTCCCAGGGGGAGAGAAATTAGAATGGCGCCGATTAAGACGGCTAAGAGAGGATAGTATTCTTTTAGCAGTCTAGGGATGTTATGTTCGCCCGACATACCATCTCAGCCACCGTTGGAGTTCGGCAACTCCTCGGGAACCGTGATGGTGAGTCATATGCAGTCGTTGAAAAGATAAAGCTTTGCACAATCTACAAAAACAGCTCTAAGGTGAGCCAAAAAAAGGAGAACTAAACCCCAACAGGTTGAGGCGATGCAGACGGAGTCGGGGAGGGTTCAGGTTGCGGTTTTAGCTGGAAGAAAGCAATAGTCATCAAAAGCACAGCAACAATGATTAAGAATACACCAAAGACCATTATGGTTAACACGGCACCGATGAACAGCAGCATACCTGCAGTCGAGAATAACCCGACAGAAGCTTTTTTGGATAATCCCTTGAGAGCTTGCCAGCCCAAAAAGCCCGCCACCATGGTGAATATCCACATTATAGCAAAAACCTCCACTATGGGTCCAACGTAGGGGATTAGGGCAGTGGGTTCTAAGTTGGCGTCGAAAGTTAAGTTAGGCAGGTTGGTCCAGTCGCCTGTGAATCCGGGATAGAGAAGTGACATTAGGTCTGTTCCGAAGTTTGTGAAAAAGAACAGGTACACAAACCCAGCGATGGTTACGATGATGCCGATGATTAGGGCGATTAAGGTAAAGAGTCCGTTGTTGAATATGGCGCGGTCTTTGTAGTAGTCTGAGAGTCCATGCAGCCCCGCGAGCAGAAGTATGAAGCCTACGAATGCGGCTATTGCTAAGAGGGGTTCAAAGATAAAGCCTAAGAGACCAACAAGAATTAGTAGGGAACCAATGAAGCTTAAGTTCTTGCTTGATTGCAGAGTCATGGAGTTTCCTCTAAGCTTTGTCTGAGCCGTTGGGATAAAAACTTTTTGCGTTTCTAAAACGGTATAGAGGGTGAGGTTAGGTGGTTTTGGGGAATTCTTTGATGGTTTGGCCGGTTACAATGTTGAAGTAGGTTTGGAGGTAGATTTGACCGCTGGGGGTTAAGGTGTAGACTTTTCGGGCGCGTCCACCTGTTAACTGTTTGGTGCTCTCTACGAAGCCTTTGATTTCGAGTTCGTTTAGGGTTGGGTATAGGGCGCCGTGTCGGATTTTTATGTTGAAGTCTGCTTCGACTTGTTTTTTTATTTTATAGCCCCAGGTGGGTTTGGTGCTGATTATGCGTAGGAGTTGGATGTCTAGCAGGTTCTTGATTATGTGTTGTACAATTTCTTTTTTGTATTGTTCTGACATCAAGCGCTTCCTTGGCTGGTATGGGTGTATGTTTTGATTTATTTACTTTATGTTGGGTGGGGGGGTGGTGGGTATTGTTTGGGTATGTTTTGGTATGCTTTGTTTATGTCTGAACCTTTATATCGCTCGTATGGTAACTAAACTCTCAAGACACATATGTCCAAGAGTGGACATATTGTCTACACGTCTAACAGCAAAACTGTTGAACAAAAATACAGAAAGTGAAAAAATGTTGAAAGTAGCAAGCTCACAAAAAGAGGTCTCAACCAAACTCATGAAAGGACTGCTAGACATCATAATCCTCCAATACCTCAAAACCGAACCCATGCACGGCTACCAAATCATCACCAAAATCCGCAAAGGCTTCGGAGTCTACTTTGGCCCAAGCACAATCTACCCACTCCTCACCACCCTAGAAAAGAAAGGATACGTCGACAGCGAATGGAACATGAACTATGAACGCCCAAGGAAAATATACAAACTCACAACCGACGGACAAAGCATGCTCGACATAACCGAAGATTCACTAACGCTCATCTGCCGAAAAATCGGAAACCAAAACAGCGAAACAGACGAAACACCCCTAAACGCACTAACAGCAAAACGCCGAAGCTCCATACCAATACTTTAGAGCAGTAACCTCTGGGTTGTGGGTGGAGCTTTCTATTTTGGCTCAAATCAAATTCTAAACCATGTTATACCTGTTTTAAATATCTCTGTTGGCTTGTATATTACTCCCTCAGGTGACGGTCACTTGAAAGTAGCCAACGGCTTTGAAGAGTTAAAAAAAGAAACCGTAGAATTCTGCAGACACATCGCTGGACAATCAGAAGTCACAGCCGTTGCCCTACTAGACGCATTCTCCGAAAACGCATCCAAAGAACGAAACGTCTATGAAATCATAGCTATAATAAACGGGTTCCAACCGCGCCTGATGAATTACCTCAAAACTTTCAATTCTCAAACCATCGTTGTTTTCGCCGTGGATCAATGGATTTTTGAGCAGGACATCAATCGGGGGTTCCTAGGTGAAGCGGTGGCGGGCAGGTTAATTTTTCCATATTCGGCTTTTTTTGGCGGCGGCTACCTCAAAACGCAGGAAGCATCGCTTAAGAAGCGGCTGGTTTTGGAGGTGTTAGAGAACTTGGTATTTAGTTTCCCTGAGCTTGCTAATCGGCTTTTTATTAAACCGCAATATTTCCTCTACGAAGCCTTCTCGAGCCGTATCCGTGTGTTCCCGCTGTTAGCGTATAATCTTTCCGATTTGTCATCGTGCTTTGTTGAGAATGAACCTGACGCCATGCAAACCTACAACATGGTGCTAAAAGAGTTAGTTGCAGAGGGAAAAATCAACGCATCTGAGGGTTACATAACGATTTCTAAAGAGTTTATTGCTCAATGCCGTGACCCTCGCATACGCATCATCAATTTAGCCCGCAACGCGCCGCGTACGCTGTTTAACGCCATATTTGGGGTTGTTCCACAACTTCTCAACGTGGTCTCCCAAAACACTGAGGCGTTTCTAAAAACGCAAAAAATTAATTGGATGAAACAACCCTATAGTTGCGAATTCGTAGACCCGCAGAAATTCGTATTTGTCAAGACAGCGGAGGGAGAGGTTTCGTTAGCTGATAGGGTTGACATCAAAGGGTACGCCCGAAAAATACTTAAAAAAGACGCAGAAGCAGAAATCGAAGTTGAGCCAGTGGGCGGCGTATTAAATGACGTTTACCTTATCCGTACCCACGGCAACAGTGGGGAACGCAAGGTTTTGGCGAAGCGGTTTAAGGAGTGGTCGGGTTTTAAATGGTTCCCTCTGACTTTGTGGTCGTTTGGGGCGCGGTCCTTTGCGGTTTCGGGGCAGGCACGTTTGTCCAAAGAATGTGCCATAAGTGAACAGTTAATCGCCGCGGGGTTTGCGGTGCCCAAAATCCTCTACGTGAGCAACGTGGAGCGGTTGGTGTTTATGGAATTTATTGACGGAGAGAACCTCAGTTTAGCCATCAAACGCATAGCCACCGCCAACGATGATGAATCCATCGATGCGGATTTGGAAATTATTAGGCGGGTCGGAGCCATCCAAGCAGGCGTGCATGCTCAAAACATCTCGTTAGGCGACACCAAACCCGACAACGTCCTGATTAAGCCGGATGGCACCATCTATTTGATTGATTTTGAACAAGCCATGCAAAGTGGGGACTCAGCGTGGGACATCGCCGTGTTCCTCTACTACTGCGGGCACTATCTACAGCCCTTCTATAGCAACAGCAAAGCAGAAGCCATCGCCAAAGCTTTCATAGACGGCTACCTGCAGGGCGGTGGAGATGTGGAGGAAATCCGCAAAGCAGGCTTGACCAAGTACACGCGGGTGTTTAGCATATTTACGATGCCTGCAATAATGCTGGCTATTTCTAATGTTTGCAGAAAAGCACAAGCCACCAAGAAATAAATGAGGCTATAGAGTCAATATTTAGTGGTGGATTTTGTGAGTGATGAGTATTTCTATAAAGGGCTCTACAAGGTCAAAGTTTTGACGGAGAGCGAGGGCTACTGGTTGGTGGAGGCGCTTGAAGATTTTGATGACACCGAGAACTGTGAAAAAGTGCATGTCAAAGCGGGGGAACAACGCATTGTGCCTCGGGGCGAGTTGCATAAGCACAAGGTGTTGGCGCCGCCGTATCCTGAGCACTTGTATGAACGGCGGTTGGAGAAGAAGGTTAAACGTATGGTTGAGGAATACGAGAAAAAAGCTCAACCTTGACTGTTTTTGGGCGGTTGCAGGGCAGTTAGTTTGGCTTTCATAAACATGTAAGTTACTGCGAAAACGAAAATCGAGGCAATTACCCCAAAGATGAGAACATATGCAAGGGTGGTCAGTTTTGAATTGTCGGGGGTTGGGGTTGACTGGGCGGTTGCGGTCAGTATACAACTAAACAGTATGGCTACAGATAGAAAAGCCGCGATAATCTGCCGTTTGTTACTTGCCATATTCTGTCCCATACCGCAGTGGACGCGTATTCTTTTAAGCCTTGCTTACGAAAACAACCAACTAACCGCATGCTTTTCTGGTTGGCTATTGTTAAGATATAAAAGGTTGAAACCACCAACAAAAAGGGTGTGATATAACATGGTCTTGGCACGCTTAACCGTTTGGAAATTTAAGGAGGGCCAAAGAGAGGCAGCCTTCCAAAAACTTGACAACTTCCTAAACGAATCTACCCGCCACGCAGAGGGCTTCCGCGGATACATGTCTATGTTTTCCATCCAAGACCCCAACCAAGCATCCACGTTAACGCTTTGGCAGGATGAAGAAGCACTGCAACAATCCGAAAAAGGCGTGTTCGTCGAGACCATCAAAAAAATCAAAGATGCACTCGAAGGCGAACCCAAAACCGAGAGCTACAAGGTGTTCTCAACCGAGCTATTCCTACGCACAGAAAAATTACCCCCAAAAGACGCGGTTGCATAGTGAAACCACAAACGTTTAAGTGAACCCAACCGCTTCCCCTATAGTATAAGCTTCTGCTTTTAAGCAAATTTTCAGGAAACACGATTAATGTCTCAACAAGAAGTCCGAACCGAAATCACCTGCAGCGACTGCGGCAAAACCACCACGGTCCCCTTCAAACCCAAACAAGGCAAAGCCGTATACTGCAGAGAATGCCTCGCAAAACACCGACCCAAACCCAAAACCCACAAAACCACCATCACCCATGAAGAAAAACAGGCATGGTCACGACGACGCAACCACTGGAAATAAGTCACACAAAATATTTGGCGCCTATTTGGATCCTATTAGTGGTTCTATGCAGAAACCTAAGAGGGGTAGGTCCGTATTGCTTGAAAACAAGCACATTAGCATGTTGAAAACCAGCAGATATTCCCAACCTATTTGTGCTATAAATTAGGTATAGCTGCAAACCCAACTTGGCGTTCTTTAGATTTGGACAAAATATATAATTCGCTGTGTTACCTGTGCCTCTATTTGGTGCAAAATTACTGATGCAAGCCCCCGCAAGCCCCAAGATAACATGGAAAACGGTGCTGTTTCCCCTGCTGGGTCTAGTGGGGTTTTTCCTCTACATCCTCATATTCCAAGTGGACCTCGTCGAAGTCATACAAACCGCCGCCACCGCCAACCCCCTCATCTACGCCGCCGCCATCATCTGCGGACTCCTCGAAGTCCTCTTCTACACCATCTCATGGAAAGTTTTAGCCAACCACCTCGACATCAAAATGAGCCTGACCAAAGCATACCTCTACGTCTGGTACGGCCTCTACGTCGACATCGTTATCCCAGCGGAATCGGTCAGCGGAGAAATCGCCCGCGCCTACCTCGTCACCCGAGACCGCTGCGGCAGCTTCGCCAAAGCCATCGCATCCCTCTTCACCCACCGCCTCTTAGGCATGGCAATGAACGTGGTTGTGCTCATTGTGGGGGTGATTTTGCTTTTCTTCGAGGGGCAATTCGCTTCAGCTATTTTTGACCTCATAGTCTTCATAGCCATCGGCATAACCGCCATCCTAACCGCCATGACGATACTGGCGTTTAAGCGGGTCTGGACGCTGCGAGTCATTGACTGGACAACTAATCTGGTGAAGAAAATCTCGCGGGGCAGATGGACTCTCACGCGGTTCCGCGAAGAAGCTTTCCAAATCACCGACCACTTCCACGACGCCATGACGGAGTACCGCCACAACCCCAAACCGCTGGCGCAATCACTGTTTTATCTCGCCGTCACATGGTTCTTTAGCCTAAGCATCCCTTACCTGGTCTTTATCGCGCTTGACTACCCAGTGTCTTGGAGCATCATATTCATCACCTCCGCCATCGTGTTAGCCGTCAAATCCATCCCCGCAGGCATCCCCTTCGAAGTTGGATTACCCGAAGCCACCATGACCACACTATTCATAGCCATGGGCGTCCCACCAGAAATCAGCGCAACCGCAACAATCCTCACCCGCATCATCACACTATGGTTCCGTTTCTTCATAGGCTTCGCCGCCCAACAATGGCTGGAACTCAAACCCGCAATCCAAACCAGCCCAGACGATATAGAAAAAACTAAAAGCAAAACGAACCCAATTAGCTGTTAGGAGCAAAATGGGTATTATTATTGAGACGGCGACCCTAAAGCTCCTCGATAGGCTCTATGAAATCGAGGGGCAATGCTTCGATGAGGAGGCTTTTACCAGACGCCAAATCGCCTATTTGCTCACCGATTATAACACATTAGCGTTGGATGCCAAAGTGGATAGCGAAGTCGCCGGGTTCATCATAGCCCAAATCGAAACCGACGAGGAAACCGCCCAGTTTGGTCACATCATAACCCTAAACGTAGCCCCCAAGTACCGACGCAAACAAGTCGCAAACCAACTCCTCCAAGAAATTGAGAGCTTGCTAAAACAGCGAGCCATAATGGAGTGCCGCCTCGAAGTCCGCGAAGACAACCACATAGCCATTAAGCTTTACCAAAAACGCGGCTACCAACTCGTCGGAAAACTAGAAAAATACTACGGGAAAAAACATGGGCTTTACCTAAAAAAAGCTCTATAAGCCGTCAAAAAGCTGCCGCCACGCCATGTACGAACAAAAGTTTAAATGAACAGACGCCGTAGGACATGGGTAGGTGGGGAGATACGGGAGAATCACGTGGAAGGAAATCGAACGAACAAACCCTTGTCAAAACCATCGTTGTTTTGATTCGTAACACCACTTGGCGATGTGGCAAACTCGAAAAATCCATCGTGAAACACCTCTACAAACGCCACGAAAACTTTGGCAAACCCGGTGTATCCGTAAAGGACATAATGCAGAACCTCAACATCACCGGCGAGAAAAAAGATGAATGCTTAGATGCATTGCGCAGACTCGAAAAAAGGAATATAGTGAAAATAACGCCACTCTAACTTCTTTTTTTCTTAACCCAAAAAAAGTCAAATTCTGAACAAACAAAACAAAAAGGAGAGAGACTACTTTTTGAGTAGCTCAGCTTCGGTGGGCGGCGCCTTAATCAAACCATGCTTCATCAACAAATCAGTCGAAGCCCGCGCATTCTTGATAATCGAGGACGCACGCTCATACAATTCAGCTCGACTAGGCTTGACACGCGCCACACCCTGCTCAATCGACTTCAAAGCACACGCCACGGCTTCGCGAGGAAACACTTCCCACTCATCCATCCGCGGCAGCAAATTATCCTCATCCATACCCCGCTCCTCTGCGTAGGCTGCAAGCTCCGTGGCAGCGGCAATGCACATGTCATCAGTTACCGTTTTGGCTTTCACATCGAGTACACCGCGGAATATGGCTGGGAATCCGAGGCTGTTGTTAACTTGGTTAGGGAAGTCACTGCGTCCCGTTGCGACGATGCGTGCTCCTGCGTCTTTGGCGTCCCAAGGCCAGATTTCGGGGATGGGATTCGCGCAAGCAAACACGATGGAGTCATCAGCCATTGTGCGGATCCAGTCCTGCTTGATGGTGCCGGGACCGGGTTTAGAAGCCGCAACCACAGCGTCGACGCCTCGGAAGGCTTCAGCTATGTCGCCTTGGCGGTTTTCGCCGTTGGTTTTCTGGGTAACATCGTATTTCCAGGGGTCTTCGGCTTCTTTGATGTCGGGGCGACCTTTGTAGAGAACACCTTTGGTGTCGGCTAGTATTATGTTGCCTGGTTTGACGCCCCACGCCATAAGCACGTAAGCGGTGCGGATGTTGGCGGCGCCTGAACCGACGAGGGTAATGAGGCTTTCTTTGGGTTTTTTGCCCACCAACTTAAACGCATTCATTAATCCAGCTAAAATCACGGTCGCGGTGCCTTGCTGGTCATCATGCCAAACAGGTACCTGCATCTCCGCGCGGGCTTTCTCGAGCACATGGAAACATTTGGGTTTCTCAATGTCTTCGAGGTTAATGCCTCCAAAGGTGGGTTCAAGCGCTTTGCAGATGCGTACAATTTCGTCGGGGTCCTTGGTTCGTAGACAGATGGGGAATGCGTCGACGCCGCCGAGGTACTTGAACAGGAGTGCTTTGCCCTCCATAACGGGCATGGCGGCTTCGGGTCCTATGTCGCCTAACCCCAAGACACGTGTTCCGTCAGTTACGACGGCGACGTAGTTCCATCGGTTGGTTAACTCGAAGGATTTGTCGGGGTCTTCGTGGATTTGGCGGCAGGCTGCGGCGACGCCGGGGGTGTACCATATGGCGAAGTCGTCTACGCTGCGGATGGTGCATTTGGGGATAACTTGCATTTTGCCCTCGTAGAATCGGTGCATGGGCGGGGAGAGTTCGGCGGGTTTTTTGGCTTTTGCCAGTAACTCTTCCACAGTTGGTTTGGGTTCATTTTTTGATGGGGTAACCATTCGGTTTTTACTCCTGTCCATCTAAGGGAAAAACAACATGAGGATTTTAAATTTATCTTCCACTTGAGGCAAGTTTGAAGAGCAAACTCTCAAGCGCCCACTAAACTCGGAGGATTGCCTTAGGGGTTTTAGGTTTATGAAAAAATATTAAAAAAAGAAAAAAATCTTTTCTTCTCTAATTCAGGTTATGAGGCTTAGTACCTTGGTCGGTAACCGCCGCCACCGCGACGATCGCCACCACGACGATCTCCGCCATAGCCGCCACTGCCGCCGCCACGTCGGTCTCTTCCGCCGTAGCCGCCGCCACCGCCGCCGAATCCGCGTCCGCCGCCTCTGCCGCCTCCGCCTCTGAATGGTCTGCGTTGTTGTTCATAGGTCTTGCTGGATACGTTGTTTTCTGTGTTAACTTCTGCTTCGAGGGGTGCTTCTGCGGCTTCGAGTTTGCCGTATTTACCGATGTTTAGGCGGATGTTTCCTTTAAAGAGGGTAACATAACCGTTTTCAACACGTACAGTTTCGCCTTCATTGACTTTGTCAATGTTGTCATCCCATAATGTGAGGTAGACTACACCTGTTTCGTCGCCAACGAGTGCGTCGCTGACTTTGTGGGGTGAGCCGTCTCTGCCCATTGGGATTTCTCTGACTTCTGTTTTAGATACTACTTTGGCCGTGACATTAACCGCTTTAGATTGTGGAGTTAAGTCGCCGACTTTTGCTTCTACGGGTTCCTTTTTGTTTTCGAAAAAACCTTCAACAGCCAATTGATTTCAACACCTATTTTGTGGTCTGAAACATAAGTTAAATTTTTGAACACTTAAGTGTTTCGCTTGTCTGCATAAGGGGTATTTGGCGTTGTACATATTAGTTTGAAGCTGCCTTTAGGAGATTTATGAATAAGAGAACGACCGCAATTGCAATAGTGCTAATAATCGCAGTTTTTCTGGGTTCGATGTGGATTGGATACAACGTTTCTAGGCAAAACCAAAACAACGATAATGTAGCGCATTATACTTACAAAATCCTAAACACCTACCCCCACGACACCGCCGCCTTCACAGAGGGGCTGGTCTACGACCAAGGCTCCCTTTATGAAAGCACGGGCGAATATGGCAAATCCAGCCTGCGCCGAGTCAACCTCGAAACCGGAGAGGTAACCAAAGAAATCAAACTGCCAGCCGCCTATTACGGGGAAGGCTTAGCGCTCGTCAACGGTTCCCTTATACAATTGACCTGGAGAGAGCATACGGGTTTTGTTTATGATGCGGCAACGTTTGAGTTGCAAAGAAATTTCAGTTATGCCACGGATGGCTGGGGCTTAACCTACGACGGAGAACGCCTCATCATGAGCGACGGCTCCGCAACCCTCTACTTCTTGGACCCCGTCACCTACCAGGAGACAGGCACCCTAACCGTCCACGACGGACAAAACGACGTAATCAACCTAAACGAACTCGAATACATCAACGGCACCATCTACGCCAACATCTGGCTCACCAACCAAATCGCCCTCATCAACCCCCAAACAGGACAAATAAAGGGCATCCTTGACCTCTCAGGACTCTACCAAAGCAACGACATCAACGCTGTGCTAAACGGCATCGCCTACGACCCACAAAACAACCAACTCTACGTCACAGGCAAAAACTGGCCCAACCTCTACCAAATAGAACCAGAGCCCCAAAACTAACTACCACACACGCCTGCCCCTCGATTCTGCCAAAGCGGTTCATTTTGACTATTTAGCATATAGAGGGCTATAATAAATTTGGAAATAAGCATTAAGTAGCTGCTTAGAGCGGTTAACACTTGGAGACTTACGTGATGGAACAATTTAACAAGTGCAAATGCGGTTGCCAAGCGGCCGATACAAAAGTAAAAGATGGACAAGTAGTGATTTCATGCACAGACTGCGGTAGAATCCGTTTCAAATCATGGCGATAAAGGTTCCTTCCCTTCAGCGCGACTATTTTATACAGTAGATACCTGCTTGCATATACGAGTACCATAGCAACTCAACCACAGAGAACCCCGCTGCCTTAAGCAGTGCAATGTGCTCGACAATTGTGAGGGGAAAATATTCAACTCCAAAACGTTGCAGGTGGGCTTCGGCGGCATGGATGTCTTTGCCTTGGCTAATTTGGAACTGTTTCCAGTTCTCTTTGCCAATAGCGATACTCTGCGGAGTTGAGGGTTTGATGTTGTCAAATGTGACGAATATACCGCCCTCGACAAGGAGGTTGTAGCAGACCTTAGTGGCTTTTTCTCTTTGCTTGGGAGGGAGGTAGTGGTGGGATTGGATCGCGGTGACCACGTCGAATGTACCCTTTTTTAGGCGGAGGTTTTCGGTGGGGCAAGCAGCCAAAAACTCAACTCGCGGTTGGTTGGCGAGTTTGTTTTTTGCGGCTTCAAGCATCGACACTGAAGGGTCAACCAAAACAAAACGGGTATTAGGAAACTGTGGCAAAGCCTTTTCGATGAGCGTACCTGTGCCGCATCCAGTGTCTAGCCAGTTTTCGGGTTCAAAATGTGTGGCTTTTAGGAGGTTTAGGGTTTCTTGGTGGAAGGCGTCGTAGTAAGGTATGGTTTTGCGTACCTGTGTGTCGTAGACTTCTGAGGAATGCGGCGTAGAATTATCCGAGCCAGACATGCGTTTGCCTCACTGTACTTGGGGGTTGGTTAGATTAAAAAGCTGGGGCAGCTTTTGCTGAGAAACTCGCCTTATTTTGCAGCAGTTTAGTCGAGATAACTACAGCGGTCACTACAGTGGCTGCGAGACCTACGACGATTAGGGCGGGGAATTCTGGCACGGCGTTAACGGTTGTCACTTCAGTTTGAGGAGTGACTAAGTCCATTTCTGAGCCGCTGCGAACAGAGAACTCTACATCGCCAAAGCACAGCCCAGTTTGTCCTGCGCTTGTTACGGTGAATGTTAGGGTCACTATGGTTCCGTCGCCGCTAAAGGCAGATGTGGAGGAGCCTGTGGAGGTTGCCGCCAAATGATATTCGCCGCTGGATTGGGTGCCTGTGTTGTCTACGATTTCTATGGGGTAAGTTGTGGATTCGTGGAGCACGCCGCCTGAGTGAGATTCTACGCCCAGCTGCGGAGTTGCTTTTGTGAGTTCAAGCACTGAGGGGTCCCAGTTAAGGGTCACGTCTACGCCGAAGAGGTTTTGGGCGTTGGCGACTTTTACGGTGACTGTTAGGGTGTCGCCGATTTGGGGTTCGGCACTTGATGCTTCCGCCTTGACCAAGGTTGACTGAGCCGTAGCCAAGCAAGCAAAAGACAAGGAAACTAAGGTACAAACCAAAATCATCAGGACAACGTGTTTGGTCGGGTGCTTCATTACTGGTTCTCCCGTTCGTTGAGTGTCACTATTTTGTCTCGACCCTTCTTATATCTTGTTATGTAACCGCTCCGCTCCAAGCCGCTCAAGAGTTGACTTGTTTTGGCTTTTGAGAATCGGGTTGTCTCGGTAATTTCGCTTTGCCGCATGCTCCCACTGCGTGTTTTGAGGAGGTTAAGGACTTTGTCTTCTTCGGACTCTATTGCCCTTGGCTGCTCCACCACTACAGATTTACTCGCAGTTCGGCGCCTAAAAAAGAACAGCCCACCCAAAGACAAGGAAATGGCAGCTGCTAAACCGCCCACAAGAAGAACCAAAACCGTCAAATCCCAACTGTTCCCATCAGCATCAGCAGGGCTAAAGACGACTTGGACAGGGTTGTTAGCTAAATCTTGAGTACGCGACCATCGAAGCAGATGCGCGTCGTCTTGGCGTAAATACGGCGCTTGAGAAACCGACTCCACTTCAAACCCCATCGGATACGTCAATTCTAGTGCCGCATCCCCATAGAGACGCCCAAAAAAGTTATCCACCGCAAAAACGTCCCCAAAAGTCAAGGTGCCGCCGTCTGCCTTACAGCAGTTTTGCCATTTAAAGGAGTACTCGGTGGTTTTGGATTCGGCGGATATGGTGGTGTTGATTTGGATGGACCACTCGGGAATGGACATTTGGCGGCTTGTGGCGGTTGCTGCTGCGTCTATGAGGGGGTAGATTTTGTTTTGAAATCCGCTCCAGGTGTCGGTGGCGGTGTTGGCTGCTGTGAATTGGGTTATGGTCCAAAGGGCGGAGCCGTCGGGTTGGATTTGGATGTTGTATTCGTAGTATTCTTGGCAGGAGGCGGGGTTGAGGGGGAAGAGCATGAGCAGTAAGAAACAGACGGCTAGGCTAACTGCTAGGCGGTGCTCTTTCATGAAAGGTCTAGTAGGGAGAGGGAGCGAGAGTATTTAAAATTATAACAATTTGGCTTCTCTGCGGTTGCCCCGCATCAGGTACACCCACAAAACGTCTCTGCGCATAGCTATGCAGCGGTTTATGGCAAAGTTGGGCGTATTTTGCTGTGAAAAACCGTCACTTAACCGCCTAAATCAAAATATACCCGAATGAACAGTTATGAACTAAAATAAACGATTAACATACCCCTTAAACTAAAAGGGGCTTAGAAACGCTTTTATTTTCCGCCTGCAAGTGCTAACTTGAAAGAGGACACAACATGAAAAATAAAATCCTCATCGGCACAATCCTAACCGTCCTACTCGCATGCAGCATCGCAGCTTCCATTGACTTAGTATCAGCAGGCACCATCCGTAACAATATCCGTGAACGCGTATCTAACTCAAGCTGGATACGCATAAACGGCGACATAACCCAATGGGGCGACGTCGAAGTAAGAGGACAACTCCAATCCATAGCACGCCAAGCCAAACTCAAAAACAACGACGACAAACAACTAACCAGCGCCACCGCGATTTGGACCACCAACATCACTCGCGCCATCTCTGCCGCCCGCAGCAAAGAAAACTTTACCTACTACTATTACACTGCGCGGCTACCAAACGCATCCATAGAAACCGCGAACGTGGATTCCGCCTCAAACTACTTCCTTAGCGGAACATGGAAACTATCCAACATAACCTCCACTATAACCGTCTACACCGACGAGTACGGCAACATAACCCGCGTGCATCGTGACCAAGACATTGTCCCATTCCAAGCATATGGTGAATTAACCGTGACAGGCAACACCTTCACGCTAACCATAACGGGATTAGATACGCTCACAGGGTCAATTCGGCATTCCATGGCGCGTTCATGGTTTAATCCCTTCAAGATGACTGATGACGCCACAAGCGACGCCGTCACAGGCCACGACGTAAAGGCAATAGCCCAATGCTACGGCGCCATGCCAGGCTGGGGCAACTACAACACCAACATGGACTTCAACAACAACTACCGCGTCGACATCGCCGACATATCCACCGTCGCATCCAACACCTAACAATCCCACCTCAACTTTTTCTTTATTTTAGATGGTTAAGTTAATACCCTCAAAAAGCACTCTACATGTTGACTACAGATGAGTGAGCCCAACAGCCCCATTTCAGACCAAACAGAACCTAAAGAAGTCAGGCTGCCCTGCGGCTGCGTCTACAAAGACCAAGGCTGGATGCTCACCCGCGTCGCCGAATGCGAATATCACCATCGCAAACGCACCTCCAAGCGGCCCTATCGCCCCAAGGCTGAATGCGTCCGACCCTAAACAGCCTAAGAAAACAGAATTTGCCCTATCCTGTTTTTCCACAAGCCATTTAACTTGCCAAACGAACTTCTAAACGCCACGGAAGATCCTAAATTGACCCAAACCAAGCCAAAGACGCAAAGCCAAACGAAGCGGTACCTAAAAATTGCCCTTCAAATAGTCTTTATGGTCGCCATTTTTGTAGCGTTATTCTACTACATCGGAACCACCGTTGACCCCACCTTTAAACCGGATGAACCAACAATCATCCGAGGCTTAGACTACCTCTACACAACTTTGCTCACCGTTAACGTTGGCTATGTAGTTTTGGCGTTTGTGATGTATTTTGGCATCAACGTCTTCTTCACCATACGATTAAGACGGGTCCTTGCTAAAGACAAAGTCAAAACCACCTTTGGCAAAACACTCATGGCACAATATGCAGGCATGCTCACAAGCGACGTCACTCCAGGACGTTCAGGATACATCCTCACCCCAGTGTATCTGCGTGACCAAAACGTCCCCGCCTCAAAAGGACTCTCAAGCATTCTAGGCATCCAAACCATAGAGTTCTTGGTGAAAGTTGCCGGCGGCGTATTCGCAGTAATCTATCTGGTGCAAACAGTGCCCATGGAAACGTGGAATACCGTTTTCCAAGCAGAGCTACTCGGAGTCAACATCGGTTTACTGCTTTCCATCGTGGGCATAACCTTGATGCTGGTAGGCGCCTTGGTTTTGGCAGCCTTCACCTGGTCTAAACGCGCGATTGGACTCTTTGACCGCGTCGCAAACTGGAGATTCCTCAAACGCTTCACAGGCGGCATCATGGGCAAACTTGAAGAATACAAAGAAAGCGCGCACAGCACCCAAAAAGCAATCCCAGAAATCTTGGCCTTAACCATGATTTGCTGGATTCTCAAAGGCTTCGAATGGTACTTCTTAGGCCTCGCCTTAGGCTTTGATATTCCATGGATAGCCTACTTCCTCATTCACCCCTTGGTGACTGCATTAGCCTTCGTTCCAATAACCCCCGCAGGCATCGGCGTACAAGAATTCGGCATCATCGGCATCCTCGGCCTACTCGGCGTCGCAGCAGGTCCAGCTGCAGTTTTCGGTTTACTCGCAAGAGGCATACTCATCCTCCAAGACCTTGTCGGCGTCCCCCAAATCGTGAAATCCTTTGGGCTGGTGTTTTCACGCAAAAGCCCCCCAGCCGAACCGGAGGCCCCCATCCCGCCTACGCCGACCGAGACGCCACTGTAGCGCCCAAATATCTTAAATTCAATGCCCCTAAAATCTAGTGGGGCACACCATGACTTTTAGCGTCACCATCCAAAAAGCCACCCCAACCGACCTACCAAAAATCCAAACCATAATCAACACCTCCTTTCCCAGATTCTACCGCCACTTCTCCTACCGCAGCGTCTCAAACTTCAACACCCCCACCCTCACCGCAACCACCCCCGATGGCATCGCTGGGTTCGCCAAACTAATCGAATTCAACGTGGGCGACAAGAAATGTGGCTGCATCCTCTGGATTGCCGTTGCCCCCGAGTTTCGGCGTCGGGGAGTCGGAGTTTTGCTTGCACGGGCAGCCATAGAGGAGTTTAAGGCGCGGGGTGCAGAGTTGGTTTTTGCCTCAACACAACATGACAACTTGGGGGCGTTGGGGTCGCTGGGTAGGGCGGGGTTTGTGCGGGTTGGTTTTGGGGCGATGCGGCGGTTGTTTGGCTGGAGAGTGTTTGGGTTTTATGGGTCAATTTGGTTTGTACCCACCGAAATTGTGCTAATGCACAATGTGAAGAACAATAATGTTATCGAAAGCGCCTTGAATCTGATTCCTCAAAAAGCTTAAAAGAAACCTGCAAACGAATCAAGCTATGGTGCTAAGATGAAAAACTCTACAATCCTTGTTCTCGTCAACCTGATGATGGCTTTCTTTTTGTTTGTCTCAAGCCAATATGTGTTGGTTGCCTTAAATGGAAAGATTGTGCAAGGTTTTGGATTATTTGTGGATTTTAGTTTTCCTTATCAGGGTCCGCTTGAGTGGACGCCTACAGGAGTTGGTGCACCCTTACCGAATTACCCGTTGTATGTCTTTTTGCTGATGGTAGTGGTAAATTTGGCTTACTTTTTGATAGTGCGTTTCAAAAGCAAGCCGTCTTGAGAGGGGTTAACCAAAAAAGGTAAACACCGAAAGCAAAAAAGATGCCTAATTTTGGGGGATTTTGGTCGGGAGAGCAGGATTTGAACCTGCGACAGCTCGGTATCTGTGGCCTAGACAGGCTAGAATGAAGCCCACCATGGGTAGACCTCTACAGCTTCTCCATCCCCCAAGCAAGTTGAGGGACTCGAGAGCTCTGCCAGGCTGAGCTACCTCCCGAAGTGAAATCATAAAGACAATAGATGGGAATTTATGTGTTTTGGAAAAACCAACCTGAACCGAAGCATACTAAACGTTTTAATCCCTTCATAAGAACCAAATAATCCAGTGTTATGAGGCGTCAGTATGGCGAAAACTATCGGTATAGTAACTTCAGGCGGAGATGCACCGGGCATGAACGCTGCAATCCGCGCAGTCACTCGAATCGGTCACTCTAAAGGCTTCCAAATCGTAGGTTTCGAACGCGGATGGGACGGCGTCTTAACCAACACCTTCAAAAAACTCGCCCCCCGCAGCGTCGGCGGCATAATCCAGCTCGGCGGCACCATGCTCCACACCCTTCGCTGCCCCGCATTTGAAGAACCAAAAAACATCAAAATCGCCGCTGAAAACCTCAAAGCCAACTGTATAGACGCACTCGTCGTCATAGGCGGCGATGGCTCCTTCCGCGGCGGAATGCAACTTAGCAAAGAAAGCGGCGTCTTAACCGTCGGCATCCCAGCCACCATCGACAACGACGTGTACGGCACCGAAGAAACCATAGGATTCGACACCGCAGTGAACACCGCCATAGATGCCATCGACAAAATCCGCGACACCGCCATGTCCCACGAACGCATATTCATAGTCGAAGTTATGGGACGCAAACGCGGCTTCCTCGCCTTAGAAGTTGGCATATGCGTGGGCGCTGAAGTTATCTTAATCCCGGAAAAACCGCTCAGCACAAACGACGTAATACGAATTATGGATGAAAACGCTCGACGCGGCAAACGCGCAGGCATCATCGTCGCAGCTGAGGGCTTTGGAGACAGCGCCAAACTCGCCGCAGAAATGCAAGAACAAACCGCATCCGAAGTCCGCCTCTCCATACTTGGCTACGCCCAACGCGGAGGCAGCCCAACCGCCCGAAGCAGACTGCTTGCGAGTCTGTTTGCGGAAAAAGCTGTCGAGGCAATTTGTGAAGACCAAGGCAACAAAGCAGTAGGGTTACAGAACGGCGCTATAGGCACCTTACCGTTGGAGGATGCGGCAACTAAGCGTAAGACGCTGGATCTGCGGTTGCTTAAAGTTGCTGAAATGCTGGCGATTTAGTCAGCACTTACTATTTTTTTATTAGCGACTCGTAGATCTTGCTAGTTTGCTCAGCAACCTTACGCCACGTGAAGTAATCAAGCACTCGCTGTCTGCCGTTTTCGCCCCAGACCTTGGCTCTTTGCGGGTCCTGCAACGTGGCGTTTATACCCCATGCAATGTCGACAGGGTCTTCGCCGTTTATGTGGACACCGTTTTGTTGAGGACCATTGTTGACGATTTGTTCTTTGAAGCCCACAACTCCTCTTGCGCCGACCACAACGGGTTTTGCTATAGCCATAGCTTCTAAACTTACAATTCCAAAGGGTTCATACGTTGAGGGAAACACGCAGACATCCGCAGCAGCGTAATGCAATATGCGTTCCTGTTCAGTTACGAAGTCGAAGCGGTAGACGATGTTGTCTTTGATGTTTAGGCGTTCGGCTGTTTGGACGATGTCGGCTTGTTCTTCGCCTTTGCCTAAGATGACTAGTTTGGTGTTGGGGTGTTCTTTGAGGATGAGCGGCATCGCCTGCAACAGGTTACGCACACCCTTCACCCACGCGAGTCTGCCTACAAAAAGAACCATGTTCCAGCCGTCGGGTATGCCGTATTTTTTGCGGATTTGGGCAGCTTCTTGAGGCTGAATTTTGGAGGGGTCATATGCTTGGGGGTCAACACCGTTCCAGACCACGCTGATTTTGCTGGATTGCCAACCATGCTTGATGAGGTCCTCTTGCATCGCGTAGCTGACCGTTACGATTTTGTCGCTGTTCTGCGCCATCGCCCGCTCCAGATGCGAAACCACCTCCGAGCCGCCGCCTCCGCTTCTGCCCCATTCTGTGCTGTGCACGTGGAAGACGACGGGGATGTCTGTTTCGTTTTTGATGATTAACCCCGCGATGCTGCTTAACCAGTCATGGCAGCAGACGACATCGAAATTGTATTTTTCTTTTTTTATGAGTCCGTTGATGAATTTGGTTGCGCTGAGTACGTTATAGATGAAGATGTCGTTGAAGAATTTGAGGTTGGTTCCCCATTTTTTGAGGTCTTCGGTTACGAAAAACGGCCAGATGTTGGTAGCGTCGGCTATTTGGGGTCGGTGGACTTCGACGCCTTTCATGATTTCGCGGGTCTTCAGGTTGCCGCTGTTGTTGAGGGTAAAGACGGAGACGTCGTGTCCGATGTCGACGTATTCGTGGGTTATGTATTCGGCGTAGGTTCCTAAGCCGCCGACGAGTTGAGGGGGATATTCGTAGACGAAAAAGCCGATTCTCAAAAAAGGTCACCTGTAACTTGCTTTAATTAATGGGGCTACGGTATTTATAGTAAGCGCATAAACCAAAAAAAGGTTCAATCAACTGAGCGGGGCATCGGTTTTTAAGCACGCAACCTAATCGTAAGTAAGCCAAGGAGAAGTTGTTATGCAGTTTCCCCGTAGCGTAAAACTCTGTTTAATCGCAAGCCTGCTTTCCTTGACGGGATATGTTTTGTATCAGGCGATAGGCGGCTATGTCATCTTGTACGGTTACTTTACAGGAGTAGCTTCTTGGGTGCATTATGTCAGTTTTTTGGGACCTGCCTTTTGGGCTTCCTTGGTCGGCATAAACTCGCGGTTGGCAGGATGCCTTGTCGGCTTAGGCGTGGTTTTTCTGTTATGGCGTAAATCGCGCAGTTTTAGTCAAGTCAAAAAGCCAGTTGCTTGCGCGTTGGTTTTGGAGAGCCTCTATTTTGTCTCGATTATCCCCAACATGCTCGAATTGCTCGACACGAACTCTTTCCTTTACAATGCCCCGCTTGGAGTCGGATACCTGTTTCAGGTTTGTTTTACTGTGCCGTTGCTTTGGCTTTTAGCCTACAAAGTCGCCGCCTATAATCAACCAACCCAAAAGCAGGGTTTGCTCAAATTCGCAGCATTGGCCTTCGTTGGCTACGCGGTGGCACTGACAGCCAATGAGGTTTCACGGTGGACCAGCATGATTTCCGCAGAAACCTTAACGTTCATCCAAGGAATCAACGCCGTCGGATTCTTCAACGCATGGGCGCTAATGCCGTTTTCAGTGGTCTTCGCAGTTGTCGGCGCGTATCGGTTGTTTCAACAAAAAATCGCTGGAGCCATGCGCTGGTTCGGCGCCTCACTATTGGTCATTGGCTTAAACTATACTATCTATTTGGGTTTCACCTACGCCGTAGGTGCGCTAAACACTTTGCCCTTGGTGGATATCTGGGCTGTCCCGCTGCTTGCGCTTGGAGCCGCATTGGTTGCTGCATCGCGGAGCCAAAAAAGTTAAGTGGTCAAACCCTGTAAGCCACAAAGCGGTTATTATGACCAAACAAGTCAACTTACCCCTACGCGTCTATGAAGATTTAGCTAAAGCTTCAGATGAACTCTCCCTGATGGCGAAAAAGCCCGTGTCACAGGCGATGGCGGTGGATTTGCTTATGGAAATTTACCGCGCATACCTTAGCAACCCCTGCACCTTGGATATGTTTAGCCAGCAACTTCAAAATGCGCAGTTGATGGACCCCAAAGAATTCGATGCGTACTGGGATGAACCTGCCCAAACAAAAGTGCCCAAACCTAAGGCTAAAACAAAAAAGGCATAACACCGACCTACGGGTTAGGCAGCTGTTCTTTTCTACTGGTTTTCAACAGACTAATGGACTGTTTTTGCGTTAATAGGACCTACCCCCCCTTAGGTTTCTGCATAGAACCACTAATAGGATCCAAATAGACGCCAAATAGGTTCGTTGAAAGCAAAAGAAAGCAATGATTGCACAATGCAATCGGGCACTAGCACCGCCCATTCGCAAGAGTCAAACCATATCTCACCAGCAAAACCCCCACCGCGCCTAAATCTATAAACAATTTTCACACACTAACTAACGCCTTCCTCTCCCGCCTAAAAAAATGGCTTAAAAAGAAAAAAGCTGTTAGGCTTCGACGACTTTGGCGTCGCTAAGCACATTGACGTTGCCGGGGCCCGCTGCGACGTAGCCGACTTCGCAGTGCCGCACTTTTCGTTTGTCAAGCGCACTCTGGAAGTCGTCGGCGTGTTCTTTGGCGACTGCTATGAGCATGCCGCCTGCGGTTTCCTTAGCTTCGCCTGTTAGGAGCGGGTAACCGAAGACATCTGCAAGTGTGGGTGTTCCGCGGATTACGTAGAGTTGGTTGATGACTATGTCGACTTTGCCCAGCATCGCCATGTTCGCCGAATGCCCCTTCAAGCCAAAGCCTGTGACGTCGGTGGAGGCGTGTACGGGGACTTCTTGCATGGCTTCTGCAACTGGCTTGTTGGATTCAATCATGTTGGCAATCGCACCGTTGACTGCGTTCTCGATGAGGTCTTCGGGGATGCCTTCAAGCAGCTCTTTGCCTTCCTCTTCTTTGCGAAGCCGATAAGCAGCCATTGCTGGCGCGATACCGATGGGTTTGGTTAAGAAGAGTTTGTCGCCGACTTGGGCGCCTCGGGTGTAGACGATTTTTGCGGGGTCAGCGATGCCTGTTGCTGCGCCGCCGATGATGGGCCAAGGGTTGCGGATGGTGTGTCCGCCGACAACTTCGGTTCCCATTTCGCGGCAGAAGTCGCCTAAGCCTTTGAGCATGCCAACTGCAAGTTCATTGGGCATGTTCTCGGGGTAAGCCATGATTGTTAGAACACTGGGGATTTTGGTGACGCCTAGGGCGTAGATGTCGCTTGTTACGTTGCTGCCTGCGATGCGTCCTTGGATTTCGGGTTCATCCACCATGGGCGTGAAGAAGTCAAGGGTGTTTAAAACAGCCAAGTGGGGCGCGATTTGGACGACGCTGCTGTTTTCCCATGCGCCAGCCAACACGTCCTCGCCATAGCCACAGCTCAAGCCTGCTTTTTCGAGCAAACCGCCAAGTTGGTACTGGGGCAGTTTACAGCTGCAACCGTGAACGGGGACAGCTTTGGTTAATCTATAGCTCAATTTCTGTTCCTCCTCTTCAGGTTATTAAATAATTTATGGAAGATATAAAAATTAAAAAGAAAGGAGACTATTGCTCCTTTTTGCCTTGGATGATTTCTAGGAAGGCTTCAACGCGTGTCTTGATTTGTGCTGCGTCGCCCATAGCGTAGTCGGTTTCGATTTTGAGCATTGGCACGTCTAGGGCTTTGAGGGCGCGGTCGACCTTGACTCCTTCAACGTTGTAGTCATGGCAGTTCTGCAGAGTGTAGTAGATTACGCCGTCGGCTTTGAATTGCTTAGCAAGGTCAGTTACGGTGCTGATTCTGCGGTCGTTGGGTGTGAAGCAGGCGCAGGGGATTTTGCTATATTTCTCCACAATAGCCCACAGAAGCTCTTCGAGGCTGTCGCCTTTGGGTTCTACTAATTTGGAGAAGTAGCGGGTTCCAACACAGCTTTCTTCAACAACAACGGTAGCGCCGACTTCTTGGGCGATGCTGTGGAGTTTCCAGTTGGGAATTGCCATGGGGCAACCAGAAATCATCAATCGGGGTGCATCTTTGGGTGCTACGCCGACTCCGTTTTTAACGCGTTCTTCGAGTTCGTCGCAGAGTTCGTTGACTTTGGCGGCGAAGCGCACGGGGTCATCGTTGAAGCTGATTTGGTAGATAAGTAGCGCGTCTAAGCCGCTGATGGGGGAAGGGTTACTTTTGCGCAGGTTAGAGAGGCGCTGGAGCGCTTTGCGTTTGTTGTTGATGAGTTCGATGGATGCTTTGAGTTTTTCTGCGGTGATTTTGTTGCCTGTGACTTCTTCGATTTTGGTTTTGAAGGCTTCAACTTCTTTTAGCCAGAATTCTTTGCCTTTTTGGCTATCGGGGCAGTGGGGGATTTCAATCACGTAGGTGGGGATGAGTTCGTTTAGGAGTTCGTAGACTTTCTTTTTGCCGTCACAGGTGGTTTCGCCCACGACGAGGTCGCTTGATTGGAAGTAGGGGCAGGTGCGGTTTAATCTAAAGCCGTAGAAGGATTTGATGAGGGGACAGAGGTTGCGGGGGAGGACTGCTTCGGCGTCGGGGACGGAGAAGTCAGCGCCGCCACATAAGCCCACCATGCTGGCGTTGGCTGCGTAGGCGATTTCTTCGGGAGCGTAAACGCAAAACGCGCCGATGACTTTGTTGCCTGCTGCGCGTTGGTCATTTAATTCTTTGATTCGGCCGCCGTGGATTTCGGAGATCACGTAGTCGAAATAATCCATCTTTTTTGGCCTGTTCTTCTGGGTGAGGTAGACTGCCCCGAAGTATTGGCCTAAGATGTTAAGGAGTTGATTGTGTTTTTCGATGTCAATTCCTATGTTTTGCCACATTTCTATATATTTTTCTGACATACAATCACGTGCCAATGCTGTGCAGAAACACAGAAACCATTATTAAAATTTTTTATTGAAAATATTAGAAATATTGATTAGAAAACTATTTTCGCTTAATCAAAATCTTAAACTCGCCCTCAACCTTTGAGGCTTCAACAACTTCATGCCCGTTGTTCTTAACCCAACGCTGCACATTATCAAACTCCAACTCACCCTCGCCAGTAACCTCAAGCAACTGCCCCGAAATCATCGCGTCAAGCTTACGCTTCGTAAACGCCACAGGAATCGGACACATTTTGCCTTTAACATCAAGCTTCTCAACGCTCACAAAATCACCTATCTTAGAAGGTTAGGACTTTGTCGCTGTTAGTGGTCCACTCAACAAGATCATGGACAGTTGCAAGTTTAACGCCGTCGAGGAGGTCAGTTTGGGTTAAGCCGCGTGCTTCCACGCAGACACCACAGGCTTTAACTTCTACGCCGCCCGCGATGAGGTCGGCAAGCATTTGACCGTAGTTAGTTAATCCTTGGGCGGGTTTTTGGCCTTTTTTGGCGAGGTAAACGCCGTTTTCAAATAGCCATATGTTGACTTTGTTGCCTTCGAGGTCGGCGGTCCATGCGAATCGCAGAGCTGAGAGGGCACGTTCTTTAGCGTAAGGGGATTCGAAAATTATAACAGTAAAGGTTACCATAACATATCGCCTGCCAAATAGGTGAATAGAGACTATTAAAGTATTTAATTTAACGGTTTCCATCAACCAAGCCATAAAACCACGCACAAACACAACGTTTCGGCAAGCATCCAGACGAATCAGTCTTAGCGGTTTGGAAGTGTGGCTTAAATAGCCACATAAACAATAATATCACAGCAAAATCTTCCAAGGTCAAAGCCATGAGACTAGACTACTTAAACACCTTCCTTACTGTCGCTCGAACCCACAATTTCTCAGTTGCAGCCAAAGAACTCCAAACCAGCCAAGGCACTGTGAGCCACCACATCGCCGCGCTGGAAGAATATTTTGAGGCAGAATTCTTCAAACGCACCCCCATCGGCGTCGACCTCACCGACGAAGGACGCATCCTAAAAGAATCTGCCGAAAAAATTCTCCAAGAAGCCCAAGCCGCAAAAGCCAAAATCTCCGCATCCAAACACACCCTCTCAGGCATCGTACGCATCGCCGCATCCACCATACCTGAAGAGCACATCATCCCCGGACTCATTGCTGAATTCCAAAAGCATCACCCCGACGTGAAATTCAAAATAAAAGCTGAAGACAGCCTAAGCAGCCTCACCAGCCTCCAAAACGGCGCCGTCGATTTTGCGGGGGTGGGCACAATTCGGGGCTTTGAAGAAAAATTTGATTTCCTCGAAGTCGGCGAAGAGCAACTTGTACTGGTAGCCGCCTGCAATCACCCGTTGGCGAAGCGGAAAACCGTCAAATTAGCCGAAATCCTCTCATACCCCTTCATTAACCGTGAAGAAACCTCAGGAACAAGGCTTGAAATTGAGCAACTCCTAAAAAACAACGGCTACACACTGGAGGAACTAAAAGTAGTGTTTGAGTTGGGCAGCACCGAGTCGGTTTTGACTGCGGTTTCAGAGGGACGCGGCATAAGCATCCTGTCCTCGATAGCAGCACAGAAAGCACTCGCTGCAGGATTCATAAACGTAATACGCATTGAAGAAGCCACAAAAACCCGTAAGCTCTACATGGTAAGACCTAAAATGGCGCTGCTTAAGCCTTCAGAGGTTTTCTGGGAATTCTGCAAAGAATACAAATTCAAAGACCAAACCGTTGCATGCCCTGAATTCTAAAAGGGCAAATAAACCCAGATTTTTCCGTCCTTCATTTTCCACTCATAGAAGGTTAATGTGAAGGCGTCTTCTTTTTCGTATTCGCCAGTTTTTAGGTTGAAGCGCCATTCGTGGCAGGGACAAATAATCAAATCGCCATCAAGTTTGCCGCTGCTAAAGGCGCAGCCCATATGGGGGCATCTGTTGTCAAGGACGTAGATTTGTCCATGTTGCTTTACGAAAAGTATAGGGTTGCCGTTGATGTAGGTGTGCTTCATTGCGCCCTCGGATAATTCTGATTCGGCGATGCCTTCAAAATAATCGTCTTGATTTGCCATAAGCCATCAAGTTGTTTACGGCAATTTGTAAGATAAGCTTTCTCATAGACAGCCGTTTCTGTTGTGGCTATGCGGTGGTGACGAAGCTGACGGAAAAGCCTGATTCGGCAGCGTTGAGCGGCGACACCGAGGCTAAGAGCCCGTTTTGTTGGTTAGTCATTTGAACCCTAGAAGCTGTAAAGTTGCCGATGACTCCGACGGTTCCGTTAACGTTTATTTGGCAGTCGCTAAGAGTTACGGTTCCGAAGTCAACAAGGTTGCTCATTTGATTGTTAATGGTTGGACGCTCCACTACCCATTCACCTGAGGACCGCGTTGAATTATAGATGAAGGACTCGCGAAAGCTCTGCCCCGTGGTGAGGTCACTTATTTGGATAAGCCATTCATCTCGGCTGGAATCAGTGAGGCTAATCGAAGCCGAAATCACATCAAAGGGGCTAACAATTATGTCGGACACCGTCACGGCATAGTCAGGCAGCAACTCGTACCAAGCACTATAAACAGCATTACCCCCCACTAAGTCATGTTCGGTACCCACCTGAATTAGCGATTTATCCGCTTGCCCACCGATGCCTATCCAAACCGAAGAATGCCCCGCAGGACCAGAAACATTCACTTGAGGCACCACCCAAGACGCACTAACGGCATAAATGTCTAATTCGTCGTTTACTACGCAGTCGGTGATGACGTATCCCGCCCAACTTAGACTTGTTACACTATGCCTATGAGAGCCAAGATAATCGGACAAGAAGTTTAGTGAAAACATCGAACCCACTAGCAAAACAAGCCAAACACCCACAACTAGAACAACACGCCCACTGTGCTTTACCAAAAAAAATCGCCAGAATGCAAAGGGAAAGAAGACTGACCCGTTTCACCCAATATGGGTGACACCACAAACAAGGGAAAGGGCAAATAAAACGCTTTGTTGTTGCAGACGCACACCACAAGATGCAATAATCAACTTTAATTTAGGCGACCTACAAAGCTTCTTTGTATGATCCAAATAAAACCAATGCAGACAGAGGATTACGATTTCGCGGTGGATTTAGCCAACACCATGGATTGGAGCATGGCTACCCAAGACTTCGAATTCATGGCTATGCTGGAACCTGAGGGTTGCCTCGTTGCCTTTGACGGTTCAAAACGCATTGGAATAGCAACCTGCGTCGGTTATGGCAAGCTGGGTTGGTTTGGCAACCTCATCGTGGAACCCCAGTACCGCAAAAGAGGCGTAGGCAGACAACTCGTAACATACGCAGTAGAGTATCTGCAGAGCATTAGCGTAAAAACGGTGGGACTCTATGCATATCCCCACCTTAGAGGCTTCTACGAAAGTTTAGGCTTCAGAGCAGACATAGACTTCGCGTTACTAAAAGCAGAGAATCCACGCGTAGAAGCTGCCGAGGAGCTACCTCGAACAGGCAGCCAATGGATAGCAATAGTTGAGGCCTTGGACCAAGCCTGTTTTGGCGGCGACCGAAAACGGCTACTGGAATCCATCATCGAAGACCCCGATAACCGAAGCTTCTGCATTTTCGACGGCACCAACTTGGCAGGGTATGTGGCGGCTACGGTTTATGAGCATACGGCGTGGATTGGACCTTTAATCGCCCAAACCATTGAAGCCGCAACGGCACTCACAAACACCATGGTCTCGAGGCTTGGCGACAAAACCGTCTATGCCGTCACACCCAAGGATTCGCCCCTCCACTTAGCGCTAACTTCTGCAGGGTTTAGTGAGGAATTCTCCGTTACAAGGATGTATTTAGGGCAAGTGACCGCAAAAAATTGTATATACTTGGCTGAATCTCTGGAACGCGGATAATTATGGAAGATCATGCAAAAACGCTGTTAGTGGACTTTCTGAAGAATTCGTGGGACAGCATCGAGGCGCTGGTGAAGCAGTTGCCCCTCTTTAAAGCCGAACATCACCCAAGAGAGGTAACTCTTTGTCGCTGCATAAATGGCGAAAGAGTAGAAGTGCTCTTTTTAGAAGACAAATTCTTCTTGCGTGGCTCAGTGGAATACTCTAACCCCCAATTGACAGTGGAAGAGATTCAGGGCATTGTGGGCATACGGCTTTTGGAGGCTTGTGGCAACTACTTCGATGAAGTGGGGCTGCATCAACCCGACAATGGCGACATCGAGGCACTTGTGGAACGCCTCAAACAGCCCCCGAAAGGCTACATTGTTCCCTTCCTTCTAAACACTGACGACGTAGAAGCAGACCGTTACTCCATAAATCCGCTAAGACACTCAATCATGGATTCGGGGCAAAGTGCATTTCCCGCCGCAAACATCAAAACAGACAACCTCAAAATCGACGCCGACTTCACCAAAAAATATGAGAACAAACTAATCACCAAAAAAGATTTAGAACTCATCAACGAAAAACTTGATTGCTGCAAAGGTTCCTATCTGGATTTTGTGGATTCCGTCAAGTACAGGCAGCTAGACGAGTTATCAGAAGTTTTTGGCGTGAACTTTGGACTCTACGTGTTACGCTTACCGCTGTCTATGTTAAAAACCGAAAACAAGGACGGCTTAATGCATCACATCATAAGCGAAAGCCACCGCGACTACGAAGCCATAAACGAAGCTTACACCTGTATGGGACGCAGCATGACCAAACGCACCACCCTGCTCACCATTCCCCATTCCCCCAAAGGCTTCGGGTCAAAGAGGGCAGCACGCGGAAAACTCCACTTCGAAGGAAACAAACTCAAAGAAGTCGTAGTCAAATACAAAACCACCGTGCTCTATCCCAACGCCGCTGACCCCCAAGACGTCGCAGTCGCAATATGCGATGATGACTTCACGGTTTCTGGCGAGAAGTTGGCTAATTACAGTTTTGCCGAAACGCCTTCTTCGCCGCAGTTTTTCTTGTACTCTATGGGTTCACCTGAGGATGGCGCGGTTTGGCATGGCGTAGGCGTGTTTGCGTCTCCGTTGCTACTGCAAAGCTACACAGCCGCCAGAAAAGCCTCTATCGAGGGTCGATTAATTAAGGATTTGACCAGTAAATATCACGTCAGAGGCAGGATTCCTTTGCAGTTTAATCTTGCGCCAGAACAAATTTGGCGTCACCCCACATACCAAAACATCGATGCCAGCGTCAGCTGCATAGATGACCTCTCAAAGCTTGTGCGGGAAGGCATGAAAGTGGATTACCTCGCCGAATACAAATAGGGGCAAATGAGATGGCGGAGCAGGCTATGTTTAAGATTCTAAGGGTTCTTCGAAAGCTTCCCATAAACCTGCTCGGCGTCGGCAACCAAAAAGTCATCTTCTCAGAATACTTCAAAGGATTCCACAAAGTCAAAGCCGTCCAAGCAATTTTCGGCGAAAAAACCGACGAGGTACTTAGCCACCTCACAGTTGAACTCAGCTGGGTAATGGGATACATGTATGTCGACGGCGACGACGGCCACCTCGTAGTAAGCAAAGGCTACCTCAACAACGGCGACAGAACCTTCATCTACCTTGACTTAATCCACGAACTCTGCCACGTAAAACAATTTATGGAAGGCCGCGAACTCTTCGACCCCCGATACGAATATGTGGATCGACCCACAGAAATCGAAGCCTACCGCTACACTGTCAAAGAAGCTCGCCGACTCGGCCTAAGCGACGAACGCATCCGCACCTACCTCTGGACGGAATGGATGGACGAAGACGGCTTTAGGCGCTTAGCCAAATCAGTCGATGTGCCTTTAGCCTAAAACTTCCCGATAAAGAGCCAACATCCGCTTGGCGCATAGGTCCCAACTGTAATTTTCTGTGACAAAGCGACGCCCAGCTATACCCATCTTATCGCGCAGGGTTTTGTCGGAGAGGATTTTTTGCAATGCATCAGCCAACGCGTTGGTGTCGCCGCGTTCTATAAGTAGCCCTGTTTCGCCGTTACGTACTGCTTCGTTGACGCCGCCCACGCCAAACGCCACCACAGGTACACCCGAAGCCTGCGCCTCCAACAAAACAATCCCCTGCCCCTCTTGAACAGAGGGCAACACAAACACATCCGCACAACTGTAAATGCCCACTAAATCATCCTCTGTGAGGTTTCTTAGAAACATAAAGTTGCCCAGCAAACCAGCAGCTTGAAGCGTGGCTGTGAGTTGGGGTTTTAGGGGTCCATCGCCGACAAGCACAAACTTGACTGTGGGCTGCGCTTTAATCACGATTTTAGCGGCTTCAACCAAATACGGCAAGCCTTTGCGGGGGATTAAGCTGCCAACAAACAGCACACAAGGTTCTGCGCCTAAGCCGAATCGGCGTTTCTTCTCTTCGGAAGCGGGTTTGGGCACGTATTTTTCGATGTCAACTCCGTTAGGTACTACACGGATTTTAGAAGCCTCAAGATTGTAGTACTGGAGCATTTTGCCTTTGGAATATTGACTAACGGCAACAATTAGGTCAGTTTTTTTAGCCATTGCCTCTTCCATGTTTGCCTGCCGCTTCATGTTAAGGTTGGCAAGGCGGTCGCGGGCGGATTGGCTGCCGCTGGCTTTGGCCTGCTCATATTCGTCAGCGAGGGGACCATGAATAACGTGGATAAATGGCTTTTTGAGGCCGCGTTTTTTTAGCGCATCGGGGAAGCCGTAGCCGCTTATGGTATGAGCTTCATATATGTCGAAGTTGTAGGCGCTGGGGGTGTGGGTTAGGCTGCGGTTGAAGCCCCAGTTGTCTAGGGGGTAGAGGCGGTCGGTGGATTTGCAGGGGATAATCTCGATGCCGTTGATTTTGGTTGGGGTTTGGAAGCCTGCTTTTGTGGCGCTGTAGATGGCGATGTCGGCGTGTGCTTGGAGGCGTTTGGTGGTTTCGATTATGCGTCGCTCGACTCCACCGAAGTAGAGGTGAGGCGGTTGAGTGTTGAATACGGCTAACCGAAACCTATCCATACAGGCATCTTCCGGGTTTATTGTAGGCGGGCTGTAAATATAAGTTGCACCGCTACGCAAAAGCCGACTGCAGGCACCTTTTTGACAGGGACACACCAGCAGAGCCGCCCGCAATTAGAATTAGCGCATACTGATATAGAGGGCTTACATGATAGAAATAAGATTTATAAATCATAATTTTTGAATTTGAGTCAATACTGTGGAGAGGAGATTGAGGAGACTGAAGCGTGTTAGTGCATTATTATTTTTATCCCTAATTGTGATAGGCTGTTTAGTTCCGTCTTGTTGCCCCCCAGCCAGGGCAGAAACAACCTTGTTAACGTCGATTCCTGACGCAAACGAACCCGACGTTAGCGACGGTTACGATGTTGAGTCAATATCGTTCTATAAAGACGGAGACAACCTCAAAATAGTCGTCAAATTCTATGCCAACTACGCCTACACTGACCCTTCACCATATTTTGCGATACCTGTAGACACCGTTTCAGGCGGACTCCCCGAGATTAGAATCACCTGCAAGAGAAGTTTTGTGAGCGCTCAACCAAATGCGGGCGGCGCCTATTTGTATTGGGGAACCCCTGTGATTTCAGGTAGCACCTATACGATTACTTTTCCCTATGAGAACGTGTTTGGAGGATATGACACAATATACCCCTGGTTAGTATCTTATGGGCTTCCGACAATGGAGGCTGTGTCACAGTTTACCGTTGACTGGCCAGTTGAGGGTTCACCTCCCGCGCCAACACTTTCGAGCCCCGCAAACGGAGCTAACGTTTACACCAACACACCACTACTTTCGGTGGAGCCAGTAACAGGAGCAGACCTCTACGCCTATTACCTCTATGACCAAACAGATGCAACCGTTGTTGATAGCAGCGTTTCAGCATCATCGACCTATGCATGCCCAACACTTGTGTATGGGCATAGTTACTCATGGAAAGTCATGGCGCATAACAGTGTTGATTGGGGACCTTATAGCGCGACATGGACATTTACCTCAACAGAAACAGTTGTGCCAGCTGGAGCATTAGAATCTGTATTCGACGCTAACGAAGCAGATATACCTGACGGCAGAGATGTTCAGTCCATAAACTTCTACAGAGAGGGAGCTAACCTCAAGATTATTGTAACCTTCTACGCGAATTATGCCTTTGCGGACCTAGTCTACTTTGCCATACCCGTAGACACAATCTTAGGCGGAGTTCCCGAGATTGAGATTAGATGTAAACAAAGTTGGGTAGCCGCCCAACTCAAGGATGGAGGCGCAAACCTCTATTATGGAACACCAACAATCTCTGGGAATACCTACACAGTTGTCTTCCCATATGAGGATGTTTTTGGGGGATACGATATAATTTACCCGTGGCTAGTAAGCTACCCTGCGCCGGGAGAAACATTTGAAGCTGTACCACAATTCACGGTAGACTGGCCTATGGACGATGTGCCTTTAGCGCCATTACTTATGAACCCATCAAACGGCGTCAACGTTTACACAAACACACCGCTACTTACAATCCATCCAGTAACGGGAGCAAGCCAATACACATACGAATTATACGACCAAACCGACGCAACCCTTGTTGATAGCAGCGTTTCAAGCTCCACAGCATACACTTGCCCAACATTAGTGCATGGTCACAGTTATTCATGGAAAGTTAAAGCATACAACACCTACGGCTGGGGACCATGGAGCGAAACATGGACATTCTACCCAACAGAAACAGTAGTGCCACTTGGAGCAATAAAATCCGTATCGGACCCCAACGAAGTAGACATACCCGACGGCAGAGACATCCAATCCATAAACTTCTACAAAGACGGAAGTAACCTCAAAATAATAGTAACATTCTACGAAAACTACGCCTTTGCAGATTTGGTTTACTTCGCGATTCCAGTGGATACCGAGCTGGGTGGAGTCCCTGAAATAGTGATTAGATGCAAACAAAGCTGGGTGGCAGCTGAACTCAACGACGGAGGCACGCGACTCTATTACGGAACGCCAACCATCTCAGGGAATACTTACACGGTTAGCTTTCCCTACGATGACGTGTTTGGGGGATACGACACACTATACCCATGGGCAGTAACTTACCCTGCGCCCGCAGAAAACTTTGATGCCGTACAACAATTCACGGTGCTCATTCCGCCAGAAACACCCCTGGTAGTGCCAGAAGCACCTTTCGGAACGACGGTTGTTGCATTTTTTGTTGCCCTACTGCTGTTTGGCGTGTGGACACACAAAAAGCCAAAACGCCAATAAACGATGAAAAACGCCAAAGGGTATTCTATCGTTAGGCAGCGATTAGCTACCCCTTTTTTCTTTGATAAGTTCTTAGACCCACAATTAAGCAAACGGCTGCAACGGGAATAATAGCAAACACAAGCCCATAAAGAAGGACATTAGAATCTGTCGAGTTGGAATTTTCGACTGTGAACTCCACCGTTTGGCTCCCTAAATTGCCCACTTCGTCTGTGGCATAGACGGTTACCTTGTGATAGCCGTTTGATAAGCCAGTCAGGATTGTGGCGTATAGGGTGGCGTTGAGTTCGTCTTGGGCTATATAATTGAAGGTTGTCTTGCCTGTTTCAGTAGTGTTTTGCCCATCGAGGACGTAGTACAGTTGGGGAGCGGATTGGTTGATTGAATAAATTAGCGAAACCGAAGACTTGTCGTAGGTTGTAGCTTGGGGAGAGTGAATCTGGATTTTTGGAGGCTCAAGAGTAAAGTAAACTATGTCAGAGACAACTATTGGATATTGATAAGGTACAAATCTGCCCGGAATATTTTCAATCCCAGGAATTGGCTCCATATAGTAAGCATAAGATAGCACTGTGATGTTTAATTGATGCATCCCTAAAGCCAACTGCTTTAACGCCTGAGAATAATCTGCAGAATTACACGATTTGCCATCTAAAGACACATCAATACTAGCAATCTGTCCAAGGTTGAAAAACCAGTCATAGTTAATAAGCCATGAATCTGGCTTGACCACGGAAAAATCAAGAGCCACATTGCCCACACCATATGAAGAATAGTTTTGCGGGGTTTTTATGGTCAAAGTAGGCTTTTCTTCGAGATTGGGCGTCTTTGGCCATGGAACAGGATTAGCCATAGTAAAACCACAAACTTGTAAACAAACCAGAAGAACAAGCAATACTGCGATTACACAGATAACGGGCTTCTTCAGTCTACATACCAGTTGGCAATAGTGCGGTAATCTTTTGAGATTTTGCATTATACTGCCTCCAAAGCAGTAACTTTTTGATGCCTTCTAAAAAGCAATAGACCAGCAAACACGCCTACCACCGCGAAGGGTATGATGACAAACGCAACATTTAGCTCAAACAAGGGAGCAGAGGGTGCATCAGATTGGAGGACTTCAACAGTAAAATCCGCCGTTTGATTGCCCCTATTACCAAGCGTATCTTCGGCATAAACAGTCACCTTATGACTGCCGTTAGGCAAATCGGTTAAAACTGTTGAAAAAACATAGGCATCAAGACCATTATTCGTTAAATAATCCAGGGTTGAATCGGCTGGACCCATTATGTTGTTTTGTCCATCAAGGCTGTAGTATGTTTGGGATGTTGTCTGGTTAATTGAATACATTAGCAAAACCGAGTTTTCGTTGTAGGTGGTGGTTTTTGGGAAGAGAATCTCGATTTTTGGGGGTTCTACCATAAAATAGACTGTGAGAGAGACACTTTGTGGATGCTGGTAGAGTGGTTCTCCATTGTAGCTTATTGGGGCAAGACTGTTTTCGCTGGGATACATGGGAGTCGTATAGTAGGCGTAGGAAAGCACGGTGACTTTTACTTCGTGCCTGCCTAGAGCGGACGCGTTTAGCATAAGAGAGTAATCTGCAGAGACATCCGTAGGATTGTAAGAGAAGCACTCGATAAGTTCTCTATCCAGAAATACGGTTATGTTTGCTACATCGCCAATATGCAAGTTATCATAGGCAAAAATCCAAGAATACGGCTGGGTGACACGGAAATTAAGAGGCGCACCGCATATGTTGTATGTGTCAAAGTTTTTGGGGCTCTTTATGGTCAAAGTGGGGGTTTCTGAAGTCGGGTTGGCTGGAAACGGATTATAAGTTGCAACCCCTCGGCTACCTTGCAATAAAACAAGACCCAAAATTAAGGCGATTACCAGCAAACCAACAGCTTTCTTTGCCATTTAGCACCGGTTGCTTATTGGTTTTGTTGCTTTATGAGGTTTACTTATCGCTTAGAGCGAACGGTTTGCCTTTAGGTACACTAAATAAGGGAGGGGTACCTCTTTGAGGCACTCAAGCAACAACGAGGTTATTCTTCGCTGCTAAAACCGTGCTCCAATCTACCATGGGTACTGTTGTATTGGTATTCGTGTTGACCTTTGCTGTTGCCAAACGCGTCAATATGGCTCTGCAGATCGGCTCGGGTGCTAAAGATGCAAGCGCAATGCGGGCATTTGTAGATGTGGTTGTTGTTGGTTTGCGCCATCGGGGTGCCTCAGTGGATGTTGAGGAAGATTTTTTTGCCATCTAACTCGGATTCGTGCCAGTCAGCTTCGTCAACTTCCCCGCGTTTGCTGTGCAGGTAGACTTTTCCTGTGCGAATCAGCCCCGCCATTTCTTCAAGGTACGGCTCCAAAAGAGTCATGCTTTCAGCGTCGAGTTCAGCGATATGCGCGGAGTCCAAGACGTCGGTGGGAGTGAAGCCCATCTCTTTACGCAACGCCTGCACGCGACGCGCTAAATCACGCATGATGCCTTCGCCGAGCAGTTTATCGTCGCGTTGACCGCTGATGAAGACTGTTAAGTCATTTTCTTGGCTGCTAACCCAATTTTCCCCGCCTACAAACTCAGGCACCGCATTGACGTATTCGGCGGATTTCACGTTAGTCAAATCCAGCAGTAACGGCTCAAGCGCCTTAAGCGCCGAGAGGGATTTTTCGGGTGCAACCACAATGAGTTTGCTAAGCGGCCAACGTCGCTTAAGCTTACCAGTCTGGCGGGCAGCGTTGGCGATGGAGACGGCTTTTAGTAGCAAATCGAAATCTGCTTCTAGTGCGGCGTTGCGGAGTTTCTCGTCGGGAACAGGCCAAGGCGCCATGTTAACGGTTTCAGGAAGCGTAGGCTCAAATGGTCGATAGACCTTTTGGTAGAGCGCCTCACTCAGAAACGGCGTGATGGGGTTGAAGAGCAGCGTGACGGTTTTAAGCGCGCTATGAAGCAGGGCGTAGATGGTTTGGCGCCGCTCAAAAGTGTCTGGGTCATCGGTCCAGAGTTCCTTGCGAATCATTGGCACATAGAGTCGACTGAACGTTTCGATGACAAAATCATCCAGTACCGCCACGGCAGCGTTAAATTCGCAGCGCTCCAGCTTGCCTGTGTAGTCTTCGATGCGAGCCTGCATCTTTGAGAGCAACCATAGGTCAGCGGATTGCAGTTTCTTGGAATCAAATGCCCATTGCACTGAATACCTTTCGGGGGTGAAGCCGTCGAAGGTGGCGTTTTGTAAAAAGAAGCGGCTCAGGTGATAGAGGGTGGAGAGTACTTGGTAGCTGCGGCGGGTTAGTTCTTGGAGGTCGAAGCTCATGAAGTCGGTGGGGCTGCATTTGCGGGTCATGTAGAAGCGGCAGAGGTCCGCGCTGTTTTTCTCCAAAAGCTGGCTGGTCTGGACGACGTTGCCGAGGCTTTTGCTCATTTTGCGTCCCTTCGCATCCTGTGTTAATCCCTGAAACAGAAATGCGCCATAAGGCGCTTCGGCTTTGCCCGTGAATATGACGTGTTCAAGCAGTAACGAGTTGGCCCAGCCGCGGGTTTGGTCAATACCTTCCGTTAACCATGAGGTAGGTACAAACCGCGCGTATTCCTCATCTGTAAAGCGCGCGTAGGGTGAGGCGCCGCTGTTATGCCATGTGTCGAGCACGAAGTCCTCTCTGCGCATGACGCCGCCGCATTTGCCGCATTTGAGTGTGACTCGGTCGACCCAGGGCTTATGCAGCTCGAAGTCGGCGGGGATGGGTTCCTGCGCGGATTCTACGAGTTCTTGTTTGCTGGTGACGAGGCGTTTTTCGCCGCATTCTGGGCAGGTCCACATGGGCAGCGGCGTGCCCCAGATACGTTCACGGCTGATACACCAGGGTTTGCCTTCTTTTAAAAAGCCTAAGAAGCGGTTTTTGGGTTCCTCATAGAAATATGCCACCTTCTCGGCTGCTTCGAGTACTTTTTGGTTGATTTTGTCTGTGCGTAAAAAGTATTCTTTGCGGGCGAGCCAGACGAGACGGTGGTGGCTGCGCCAGCAGGTGGGGTATTCGTGTTTGATTTTTTTGATTTTCACGAAGGCGTTGCGGCTTCGGAGTTCCTCGACGAGGGGCATGTCGGCGTCTCTTGCGAATACGCCTGCGAAGGCTCCTGCGTCTTTGGTGAATTTGACTTCATCATCAAACGGCGCGTAGATTGGGACGCCTCTGCGCTGCGCTGCCCAGAAGTCGTCTTCGCCGTTGCCAGGTGAGAGGTGGACGACGCCTGTTGCGGTGTCTACTTCAACGAAGTCCTCGGCTATGACGTGATGCACCAGAGGGTGTTTGGTTTCGTTTTCCGCCTGCTTAGGGATAATATCCTTGAGCGGATAATCGTATGCGGCGCCTTCAAGCGTTTTGCCTTGGACGCTGCCGACGATTTGGTAGGTTTCGATGCCGAGTTCCGCCATAACTGCCTCAACCCGTTGTTGCACCATAATCCAGACTTCTTCGCCGACCTGCACCTTGACGTATTGGGCGTTGGGTTGCACGGCGAGCATAGTGTCGGTGATTACTGTGAAAGGCATGGTGGTCCAGACCAAGAAGTACTCGTTTTGTGTGCCTGTGACTTTGAATTTGAAGTAAAGGCTGGGGTCTTCGACTTCTTTGTAGCTGCCCTCGTATCCGACTTCGGCGCTGGAGAGGCTGGTTTGGCAGCCGGGGCAATACGCGACGACGTAGTGTCCTTCTTCGAGGAGGTTTTGGTCCCAGGCGCGTTTGAGGATGCCCCATTCCCGCTCGATGTAGCTGTCCTTATAAGTCCAGTAGGCTTTGTCTTGGTTTATGGCGATGCCGAGTCGGCTGTCGGCGTCAAGCCACATCTGGTGGTAGCGCATAATTGCTTTTTTGCATTCTTCTATGAAGCGTTCCATGCCGTATTTTTCGATGGATTCACGTTTGTTGCGGGCGCCAAGGATTTTTTCAACTTCTAACTCTACGGGTAAGCCTTGGCAGTCCCATCCTGCCCAAAACGGCATATAGTAACCTTCCATGGTCTTCCAACGGTACCGAATGTCTTTTAGGATACGTCCACGGGCGTGTCCAATGTGGGGGATGCCGTTGAGTGTTGGGGGTCCTTCCACGTAGCCTAGGGTGCCTTTAATGTTTGGGCTTTGGGATAGGGCTTCGAGTTTTTCTCGGATTTTGTTTTGGATCCAGAATTCGCGGATTTCTTTTTCGAGTTCAAGCGGAGCGTAATTTGGAGGTAAACTCAGTTGATCAGCTTCGACGGGGGCAGTCATATGCGTCTCCAAACCGCAAAATACGCAAAAAGACTATATTAAGGTATAAACCGCCTTGGCAGAGAAAAAATCATCCAACCCCATGCTCATCAGGTTTGGCGGATGCATTAGATAGAGCATCTATACCCTCTTCCCTTGTTTTAAGTGCGGGGATTTTAACAGGATTCCAACAGGCTAATGCGCTTGTTCTTTGCCAATAGTGACCTACCCCTCTTAGGATTCTGCATAGAGTTTCTAATAGGCACCAAATATGCCGCTGCGCCCCTCCCCCTCTATCGTTTCAGCATACCTTGGATATTAGCATCCAAATAGACGCCAAATAGGGTGGATGTTACTCTGCTGTTTTATCCACGCGCCGATAAACTCGGAAAACGGAAAACGCAACCGTAACCACAGCCAAAACAACCACCACAACCACAATCACCCCGATGAAGTCAAATGAGGGGGTTGCTTGATTGGAGGATTGGTCACCGAGGGGTGTAGACGAGTTGGGTTGGCTGGTCTGGTTTTGAGGCAACTGTGTCGCTTGGGGCATCTCAGTTGCTACAGGTGGCGATGTTGGGAGGGGCGCTATGTTGTTAAGGTCAAGATTATCGGAGGAGGGAGCGTCGTTTTCTGGAGCTGTAAGGATGGGGTCATAGTTGACAGTTCCTAGGTTGTAGTCATCTTGGCTGTCATAAATGGTTTGGTTGATAAGTTGGGTGTCTGTGGTTCCCCACCAGTTGTTTGCTGCGTCTATGTTGTAGGGACCTTTAAGGTAGAGGCTATGGACAGTGTTGTTTAGGTCACGGTTGTTCACAATATTGTTATGACTGATAACAGTTGAAGATAGGGGGTCGCGGATGCCCACTTGATTATTTATGATAGTGTTATATTCGATGTCGCCGCCGCCCTGAATGCCCCAAAATTTGTTGTTAGCGATGTAGTTGTGCTTAATTGTTACTGAACTGCTAAAACTGTCAGGGTCAGATGATATTCCTGCAAGCACACAGTTTTCAATTACGTTCCCCTCAAGGGTTGCCTGTCCAGTAGCAGTGACTCCTATCCAGCAGTCAGTAATTTTATTATTGGCAAAATAGCCGTCACCGGCTGCGTTAATTCCATTCTGGTTTCGACCGCAAGTAATCGTATTCTTCGTAACTATTGGTGCACCAGCTGTAACAAAAATGGAGCCACTGCTAAAGCTACCAGTATATTGAAATACGCAGGAAGTAATTTTAGGTGAACCACCCGTCACTGACACGCTAACATTCACAAAATGTGCATTCTCAATTAGGCAGCCAGAACCCGCCTGCTCAACCCAGGCACTACTAGAAGAAGTAAATTCTAGTTGCGCGCCATTAAGAAGGTAAGTCGGCGGAGACTCGAAAAAGATACTTTTGTCGCTGGTGCCTTTTGCAATCAGGGTTCCGTTAACTTGGATATAGAATCCAGCGAGTTTAACGGTCACTCCGGGTTCAATGGTGAGTGTTACGCCATTTTTTACTCCAACTGGCCCCGTTAATGCGATCGGACTCTCTGCAGCAGTCCACGTAGCATCTGAGGTGAGCAAACCGCTTTTGTGAGTCTCACCCTGAACTGGAACAACAAAAAACAAGCCACTGAACACCATCAGCAGAATCAACGCTGCACAAGCGAGCTTTTGCATAATTGTACCCAAACAACAGCGTGGCTCTGCGGTTATAAAATTTACGAATACAGTTCTGAATGATTTTTATGCTTTTTTTGTGCCCATGCCGTACCAGAAGAAGACTTTTGCCACAACAGCCGTCAGAACAGCAGCCAGTATGCGAGTTAGAACAGTCAAAGCAAACCCCGTCACGCCTGTAACTAAATTTGCAGAAGAGGCATTCAACATGAAAAACAGGGCTAAACCGCCGATTGTGCAAGAGACAACACTCGATATTAGCAGTCGTTTGAAGTTATCTGAGCGCTTATTGAGAGCGCCAGCCATGTATCCAATCAGCATTGGGCTTAGAACATAAGCCAAAAGCAATGCGCCAGAGCCACTTATGCCATGATAACTACCAGACCAGTACAACGCATAGAGGGAACCCATCAAAAAGCCTGAGGCGCCTCCTGCCCACTGGTTCCATAGCAATCCAAGCGCGAGCGGGACGCCAGTTATAACGACAAGCTCAAAAAGCTCCATAGTTATGCCGATAACAATGCCGGGTTCTCCGCCGATGATAGACTGCAACTGGGAAATCAGAAAGATAACGAAAACAGCGATTACGGGAAGAACAACGCCGAATAATAGGTCATTTTTTGTCCATTTCTTCCAATCAAGAGTCATACAGTCGCCTGCTTATAGCTTGTCAGCGCTAATGAGTATTTAAAGTGATTGCAAAAAGGAGAGTTAGGCTTTTTTGACGGCAGAAACTTTGATGCTTACAACTGAGTTTGCAGTCGCCTTTAACTCTTCGGAAGATAGGTTTAGATTGTCTAGGGTGCCTTTGAATGCGTCTTCGCTAATTATGAATTCAAGAGGATAGTTTTTCTCGTCGATTATAGTTACGTCTCCAAAGCCCGCTTGACGGATTAGGTCGAGGTATTTGTCTTTTAGTTCAGCGCCAGCTATGCAACCGGCATATGCTTCGACATCTTTCTGCACTGCCTCAGGCAAAGCATTCAACAAAACAATATCTGAAACCATTATTCGACCGTTAGGTGCAAGAACCCGGTAGGCCTCCTCGAAGACGCGTTTTTTGTTGGGAGCAAGATTGATTACGCAATTTGAGATAATCACATCCACCGAGTTGTCGGCAACGGGGAGGTTCTCGATTTCGCCGAGGCGGAATTCGACGTTTGTGTATTTGCCTTTGGCTGCGTTTGCTCTTGCTTTGTCAAGCATTTCGGGGGTCATGTCTACGCCGATTATTTTGCCTTGTTTGCCCACTTTCTTTGCGGCTAAGAAGCAGTCAAAGCCTGCGCCTGAACCTAAATCTAGGACGCGTTCGCCTTCTTTTAGGGATGCCAGCGCGGTTGGGTTTCCGCAGCCGAGTCCAAGGTTGGCGCCTTCGGGGACAGAGTTCATTTCGTCTTCGCTATACCCTACGAGGTTGCTTACTTGTTTGTTTAAGGGCGGCGCTGAGCAGCAGCTGCTTGAGGCGCAGCAGGAGCCACTGGTTTTAGCGACTTTTGCATAACGGTTTCTGACTTCTTTTTTGATATTTTCTTCCTTCATACGTGATTCTCCGGGTTAGTTACTGATTTTATGAGTGGACCCAACACTTGGGTTACGGCGCCTACAAGGCGGTCGGCTCTTACGAGCATGATGCAGCAGACTTCGCCGTCTTTTTCGCAGGCGACTACTGCGATTTTTTCGTTAGGTTTTATGTTGGCTTTTTCGCGTAAGTCTTTGGGCAGAACGATTTGGCCTTTGGCATCCATCGTAACTATGGCGTCGATTCTACAGGTGTCGTCTCCACAGCAGGACATAACAATCACTGCTTTTCCCAATAAAGCAGCCGAATAAATAAACATTTCCGATTTTTCTGAAAAATACGATAAATCAAACAAATAAGGGCGCCCACACGTAAAACAACACACCAACATCAAAAAACACGGACGGATTTTGTAGTCAAGAAAGTGTGACTAAACCAGAAACAAACACACCTGTTTTGTCAAGAAAGTTTGACAAAAATACTTTTAATCCAAAACAAACCTGCTTCATAATGATGAATAAGAAAACACTTTTCACAACAATTTGCATCGCATCAATGTTAATTCTGTCCGTGACAGAAGCTCAGCTGACGCCTCCAACCTCCACAGGCAACTACAACCTCACTTACCACTGTGGCGCAACCGCAGGATTATTCAGTGAAGAACTGCACGTTTCGGTACCAGCGTCCCTCTACGATTACTATAGCGGGAAAACCATCAAAATCATAGGCGATAGTGATTACTCAAAACTTGTAACCCCCGACGCAGTCACTCCCATTGCAAAAAACCTCCAAGAACTCACCCGCAACAGCCCACGCAGCGATGAAGCATTCGCCAACGCCGTGCTAAATGTAATCCACCAAATTCCCTACCAAACTGACGACGTAAAGTACCCCATAGAGACCCTTGCAGAAAACAATGGCAAATGCGACTCACTATCACTTCTGGCTGCCTCAATAATGAAAGCGGGCGGGTTAGACGTAGTTTTGCTCTATTTCAAAGATGTGCACCACATCAACATCGGCGTTTATCTAGAGGATGAGCCGCAGACAAGCTTGTGGGGGCAAAAACCAACAGGTTACAAATTGAACGGCAAGACTTACTGGATAGCTGAGTGCACGCCCTCAGTGAATTGGAAAGTTGGAGAAGCGCCGCCCCTGTTAGTTGAAGAGAGACCCTGCATTATTTCGCTCGAAGCAACTGAGAATTCGTCACCTGCAAAAATTTCATCGCAATTAACCAAGCCGCATGCATCATCAATATCCGTCAATTTAAGCTCTGATGAAAAAAACAGATTCACAATCTCAGGTTCAATTACGCCCGCGTTTGAGAACGCCACTGTTTCGGTGTACTTTAGCAAAGATCGAATCTCCTTCAATTCGATGGAAACAAAAACTGACAGACATGGAGAGTACTCTTTTGTTTGGAGCTTTAACTTAACGGGCACATACTACATTCGAACTAGCTGGAGTGGGAACGAAGAATATGCAGGAGCAGATAGCGAGAGCCTCATGGTGTTCGTTGGATTTCCACAGACTTCAATTGAGTTGGATGGGCTTGGATATTATTACACTTTCACGCCTGTAGAAGCCGCCAATCAAGAACTAAAGGCTATGCAAGGAGTTGAGGACTTTTTGGATTTCCAAGTTTCGGGTCCAGCAGTCTATCTTACTGGCGAATTTATCGTCCTAGAAAATGAACACGACATAATCAAGACAGAGAGCAAAACAGTTACGCACAGAAAAATGGATTTGCTGGCAAGTATTTTTGGAAAGATACAATCTTGGCGACACATGCAAATGACAACGCCAGTAGACGTCCCAGCAGGGTCAGTGCCGGTAAGAGTACCTGACGATTTTGAGCAGACAACCAATAATCAGTTCAGTTTTTTCCTCTGGAGAAGCAGCGAAAGCAGTTACAGTTGCAACATTAGAGGAGTGGATGATTATGAAATGGGCGAATTAGACAAGTGCTCCCAAACGGCTATTCTAAATACTACGGATCTTGTGACAGAAAACACGTGGTATAAAGTTCAAGCCCGCATAACACAAGACGGCGTAACAGCGACAGTATATGATTCTGAGGGTAAAAGTATAGAAAGTATTAGCGATGACAACGCGAATTCGAGCCTAGCAGTAATGCTGACAAATAACAAAGACAGAGTTGTAGCCTTCAAAAACTTGAGCGTAACAATACCAGAACAAACACAGCAAACACAAAGAACGCCGATCATGATTAAGCTGCTAGCTCTTGGCGCAATAATGGTACTTTTTTTGGGCGCAGTTTCCGTTAAAAGACGCTGTTTTAAATCCGCCTCTTCAAAGCAGGATGCTGAAAGACGCAACCACTTTTGACCGGCGCCACTTAAAATACACAAGCACTGTTGAAGCCAGAGTTAGAACAAATAGAATGAACATGAATAGAAACTCGGGGGGAGTTCTCTCGAGCAAAGGGAAGTGGGAAAGCGAGAAGTAAGCCGTTGCTGAAAGGTAGTCCCCTTTTTCACCGGTTGCAAATACCTTGATAATGTAGTCTCCGCTTGGAAGATTCTCTAGGGTACAGTTTTCGCTAAGTTCACCGTTATAGTGGGTATCCATTTTTTTCCAATCCCACATTAAATAGGAAGCAGCAGAAAAGTTGGTGTTAACCGTAAAAGTTAGGGGCACAGTATCGGTGTAGGTTTGGTTTGTTGGAGAAAGAATTGTCAGAACGGGTACGACGTAGTGTGAATCCACGGGGAAGGTTCGATATGTTGAGAGGTCATTGGCGTAAGCGTATATGGTGTGGTTACCTTCTGTGAGACCTTCTACGATGATACTGGTTCTATATGATGTGATGTCTTGGTCAAACGGAGAGTAGTACCACTTGTTCACCGTGAGGTTTCTCAGATACACCAAGGGTTGCTCATCGATGCTATACGATATGAAGTTGACTTTTGGCGGTTCAGCGGGTCCCTCTTTAACATAAGTTACTGTGATTGTTAGGTTTACGGTGCTGTTTTGGTAACTGTAATGAAGCCTTGAGTCAATGGCATCGGTGGGAAAGAAGATTCTAACTTGAGTAGTTGCGGGTTGAGGGTTTGCCAAAACAAAAGGAAACATCGCTTGCAAAACGATTAAGGTCAATATAGAAAATAGGGCTAATTTTTTTCCGTTCATTGCCTCAAGGGACTGTTAATTTTTTGGCTTAAGTGCTTTTTCGTCAAACTTTCTTGACTAAGCAAACAGCCACTCGGCTATAGTTACTAATAGGCGCCAAATAGGTGGTCAGGTTAAGTTACGGTGATTGAGACTACGCCTTTAACCCACCGCTGCGCATACTGGTCGCCACCAATTACGAGGCGCAGGGGGCCTTCGCCGCCGCCCTTCAAGTCGGTCAGGGGGGCTCCGTCTTTGGCGTAGGCAAGCAGGGTGCTGTTGTTTTGGGCATCCTTGAGAAGCAGCGTTGAGCCGTAAGCGTCTGAAGCCTGTACATAAACCGAAGTTGCATTGCTCGATACCTCAACAAGGCCGAGCAGGTCTTTTAGGAGAACCCCCGTGTAGTTGAAGACGCCGTTCTCTTGGGGACTACCGCTCGAAACAAGGGTGGCTTGGACGGTAACGGGGGGGAGGGCGTCTATTTCGGCAAGGGTAAGATTCTGGGGGCTGCCCACGTTGCCCTTGATTTGAAGCGTTCCCTCTGATGCGTTTATGGGATGCGCATAATAGTAGAGCGGAACAAGGGCTAAAATTAGGACTGCGAAGAAGGCGATTACGAGTTTTGTGTTTGACTTCATAGGGGCACCTTTGGGTTTGGTGGTTTTTTGGTTAAACCAATCTTTTTGACCCGAACAAGAAGCAGGTTGGCTAAATAGCCGCCTATACCGCCGCTAATAGCCGCCACCACCATCAAAAAAGCCAAAACCACAGGGGGCAAAACAAGCACCAAAGAACCGACAAGAAAAGTGCCTACTGCGTTGGCGAGGGCGGAGGCTATGATGCAGCAGGCAAGGCAGCAGGCTTTGTGACGGGTGATTAAAAGGAAGGCGTCTATGGCTAGGCCGGGCCCAAGGTAGATGACAAAGGAGAGCAGGCCGAAGTTTCCGTAAGGCATGACTAGGCTCATGCAGGCTTGGATGAGGGCGGTTAGGGTGGCGGCGCCTTTTTTTTGGATTAAGCCGTAGGCCATGACTAGCCACATCATGTAGAAGCCTCCTGCGACGGCTCCTGTGGGGATGTCTAGGGGTCCGGTTATTGTGCCTATGAGGGGGCGGAGGAGTTCTTTGGAGGCTATGCCCATGCTGGCGAAGAGGGCGGTTAGGACTAGGTCTGTGGTTGCGATTTTTAGGTATGATTTTGGTGGTTGGATTTGGGGTTGCATATGGGACGCCGTTGTTATTTGCTAATCATATCGTTGGCTAAACAATCGCCGACATGCTTATATAATAATATCGGTAACTTGGACAACAACCGACATAACCACACAGTAATGTCGGCAAGTTGAAAAACAAGAAAGGAGAACCAAAATGACCCAACAAACCAAAACCAAAACACTCACCCTAACCCTCCTAATAATCCTCGCTGCAACAGCCCTAACCGCAACCACAACCGCCCTACCATCCACCGCTACCCTCACCCTCAAATCAGGCACCAACACAACAGTCCTAACCGCAGCAGACATACTCGCCATGCCCGCCTACACCGGCATCGGCGCAGTCCGAAGCGGCGGCTCCATCAGCCCCAGCACAATCGGCAGCTACACCGGCGTACCCCTCCTCTACCTCTGCAACCTAATCGGAGGCATCCAACCCACCAGCTACATCAAAATCACCGCCAGCGACGGCTACTCAACCATGCTAAGCTACGACCAAGTCCACGATAACAACTTCGTCCAATACGACATAAACACCAACACCGTCATAACAGACCAAGACCCCCTCATCATCGTTGCCTACGCAAAAGACGGAGCAGAATTAACCCATGACCTAGGTGCACCATTCAGAGATGTAGTAGTCAGCGAAGACGGCATGGCAACTTATGGCAACGTCATGGTCAAATACATCAGCAGCATCGAAGTCATCAATCCCCCAACAACCCCCCTGAGTTGCCAGACTACTGACAGCAGCGGCGCAGCCCAAAGCACCTTTAACGCGGGAGAAAACGTCTACCTCAAACTCACCGGTCTCTCGGCATCCACAAGCTACCCCGTATATGTTGTTGACGACGTCGCAACTTGGACCGTTCGCGTGGCGCTCCCTACCCCTGTTTCTGGATCTGCCAACAGCGTCACCACGGACAGTTCAGGAAATCTTGCCCCAACCAGCATCTACCCCAACGCTGCCCCAGGCAAATACGACATAATCTTAGACGTCAACAGCGACGGCATATACGACGAAGGCGACCTCTTGATTAACAACGTCGTAACCACCGCAGGCGTATTTGTCCTACCTGAATACAGCCTCGGAGCCTTCGCAGCCATCACCGCATGCTTCGCCGCCCTAATCGCCTACGCAGCCCTAAAAGCAAAAACCGCCAACCCCCTGCTCAACTCGAACAGACGGTTCTAAGAGCCCCCACCAAGGGGAGCTCCTCCTTATTTTTTTTCAACACTCAGAGGAATCCCACATGACATCCAAAAAGTCAACCTCAACCGCTAACAAAAAAATCGCCATAATAGCAGCAGTTATTGTTCTTGTGGTATCTTTGGCGATTGTGCAAGCCCAACTAAACCTTTTACAAAACTCCAACAACCCAAACACAAACGTGCCAAGCCCAACACCCGGCGCTATTTCATCAGCATCCCCCACGGCAACAGCAACACCAACTGCTTCACCTAAACCGACCCCAAAGACAGACCCAACACAAAGCCCCACCCAAACGTCGGCACCCGCACCAACAGCCACCCCAACACCTACGCCAAGCGCTTCACCCATACCCGACTGGAACGTTTCCATAACAGGCAACGTCAACAGCCCCCAAACACTCAGCCTAAGCCAAATCGAAGCTCTACCCGCCACAACCATTAATGCTACTCTAAGGTCCAGCGGGCACCCCGAAGACAACGGCGACTACCAATTCACAGGCGTAACCCTTTGGAGCCTACTGCAACAGGCGGAAATCAAGGCGGGTGCATCTATGGTTACGGTCAGGGCTTCGGATGGTTTTAGTGCTTTGTTTTTGGTTTCAGAAGTTGAGGGTAATTCTCAGGTTCTGCTGGCTTATCTCAAAGATGGGCAACCGATACAGGTTGAGGCGCAAGGTGGAGACGGCCCAGTTCGGCTGGTTGCGGGTTCTGATGTGTATGCGAACCGATGGGTCAAGTTCGCAGTAGGCATCGAAGTCACATAAACATCAATGGAGAAAAGAGAATGGTTTACTCAAAAAAACACAATTTACGTCTAATTTCAATTTTGTTAGTGTCTTTGGTGGCGTTTGGCGGCGTTGCCCTATCAGGGGTTGTTAATGCGCAGACCACACCATCACCCACTACCTTTTCGGTTATTTGGATAAGCGACACCCAATACCTTTCTGAAGTGTACCCCGCATACTATGACAACCTCTGCCAATGGATAGTAAACAACGTCGACACCTACAACATCAAAATGGTAGTGCACACAGGAGACCTCGTCAACGTCCCCACCTCCAACACGCAATGGACCAACGCTAACCACTCCATGAGCCTACTCTTAGACAACAACAGCCCCTACTGCTGGGATGCAGGCAACCATGACTATGAATCCAATTATTGGATTGGCAACCAATACAGTGCCTTTGACCCCGACGTGATGGCTACAAAACCGTATTGGGTGAGCACCTGTTTTGACGGGTTAAGCACGGCAGTCCACTTCAACGTGGCAGGATGGGAATGCCTCATCATAAACCTCGCTTTCAACGCAAACGAGACTACGCTGGCTTGGGCAAACAACCTCTTAGACACATACCATGGAGCTCATGCGATTGTGGCGACCCACGCTTATCTGGATCAATACGGAGGCTATAATGCTTGGGCGGTGAACCTCAAAAAAACAGTTTTAGACCCGCACAGCAACGTGTTCTTGACGCTAAGTGGACACTTCCACCCTGAGACAGGTTTTCGTACGCAGGTGGGTGAGCGGTATGAATTGTGCTTTAACCAGCAAGACGCCGACGCTGAAAAAGGCGCAGCCGCCGCCCGAATCTTAACTTTCAACCTTCGAGAAAAAACCTTAACCGTTCAGACCTATAACGTCTACACAGACCAATTTAACACTGATACAAACAATCAATTCACTTTAGACATCGCAAGCGCAGTGCCCTCGGGGCTGTTTGTGCTTCCAGAGTACCAGTTTGTGGGGGTTTCGGCTGTGGCGGCGTGTTTTGCTGCGGCAGGGGTTTTTGTTGTTGGGAAGCGGCGTTTGGGCTAAGGGTTCGCGGCTTTTTCGTCTTTTTCTTTTTTCAAAACTTTGCCTTGTTTAAGCTTCAAGTTTTTGAGGGGTGGAAATTATTTATATTAGCCAAAGACTCATCCAAAGGCAGGGCAAACAATGGTTCTGGTCGTTGCGGCAGTAGGCGTAAGCGGGTCAGGAAAAACAACCACCTTAGAATACTTAGTAAGTAAACTCTCCGAGGAAGGTTACCAAGTGGGCGCCATCAAACATGTCCACCATAAAGGCTTCACCATAGACACCTCGGGCACCAACACCTGGCGCTATGCAAAAGCAGGCTCCAAAATCATCGTAGCTATCTCCCCCGAGGAAGTTGACATCATAAAAAAGACAAATCTGGAGCTTGAAAGCCTCGACCAAGTCATCGCCCTACTCGAAAACGAGAAACTCGACATCATCTTCATAGAGGGCTTTCATAAACTCATAGCCAAACGGTCCGATGTCCCCAAAATCGTAACCGCCAAAGACCAAGAGGGACTAAAGCAGACATTAGAGGGCACGTCCCCGCCGATTCTTGCGGCAACAGGCTTATTCTCCCGCGACACAGAACAAACAAGCATCAACGGGGTAGAAATAATTAAAATTCCTGAAGAAGGCGCACACCTCATCAGCTTAATCAAAGAAGAGCTAAAAGCTCGACAATCGGGGGTTTAGAGACATGGCAAATCGGGCAGCATTGGTTTTAGCAGGTGGAAAAGCCCGCAGGTTCCAGTCGGGAGCAGACAACTGGGAAGATAAAGCAGTCGCATTGCTTGAAGGAAAACCGCTCTTAGTCCACGTTATCCAAGGCGTCAACTCAGTTGTAGATGAGGTTTTAGTATGCGTTAACGACCCCGAACGTGGATACCGCTACAGAAGAATCTTAGAGGCATACGGCATCCCCAACGCAAAAATTGTCGTTGACTCCGTCGAGGTACCAATGAAGGGTCCCAACCTCGCCATCATGTCAGGATTAAAAGCCACCCAAGCCGACCAGTGCGTAACCGTACCATGCGATATGCCCTACCTAAACCCGAAAGTCGCAGCGTACCTTTTAGACCAAGCAACCGACGCAGAAGTGACAGTTCCCATGTGGCCCAACGGCAACCTCGAAACCCTCCTTATGGCGCTACAAAGAGTGCCAACGCTGGAAATCACCCAAACCCTCCTAACACTGAAACGTCCCCGCGCCGATGATATCCCCCGCGCCGCCTCCAAAACTCACCTCATATCACCCCTAAAAGAAATCCGAAACCTTGACCCCCAACTTCAAAGCTTCATCAACATCAACTCAAAAAAAGAACTCAAAACACTCCCCACCCGCTCCATCCAAGGACCCGCCACCCAAGACATCCAACTAACCCCCGGTACACCCGCCTCCGACGACTTAAAGAGGCTCCGATACGCCGCCCAGATGATGGAAGAATGCAATTTTGGTGTGGCAAAAGAGTTGTTTGGTGCTTGCGCGGCAGATTTTGAAGGGCGTGGCAGGTTCTTTTGGGCGGGTGTAGCAGAAGAGCAACGCGGAGAGGCATTATCGAAAATGCAGATTGAGGGAAAAAACCTCAAGGTTGAAGCGGCGTTTTTTGCGGCATCTAAGATTTACCGACAGGAAGCCAAGCTCTACAGCGACTGTGGCGTTTCGCATTTAGAGGGGCGCGCGTTGGCGGATAAGGTCTGGTGTGACACTTGGACTCAGGGAAAAACAGGGCAGATTAGACGATGGACCCATAAAAGTGAAAACTAAAGAGTTATGCGTTGGGAGCAGGTGTAGATGTTCATGCGTCTGCCCCGCATAAACCCTACCAGTGTGATGTTGGATTTCTGGGCGGATGCAATCCCCGAGTTTAAAACCGCCGCCACCGAGGCAACAAGGGGCAACCCAACCTTAGCGGCTTTGTAAATCATGTCGCCCGGCACTCGTCCGGTGATAATCATGAAGCAGCGGCTGAAGTCCTCATGGTTTAGCGACGCCTCGCCAATTACCTTATCCACAGTGTTGTGTCGTCCCACGTCCTCGCTGAAAGCAACCATTTTGCCATCCACTGTGAATATGGCAGAATCGTGAAGACCACCCGTTTCCTTAAATCCCTTGGCGGAGGCGTTCATTTGAGCCAACGCATCAAGAAGAGTTTGGGCTTTAATTTGTAGGTCGGAGTTGACGACACGGATTTTTTCGTCGTGCTGATAAGCGGAGGTGGAGGCTTTGATGAGGGGGATGATGCGCGTGCTGCGTCGGCGTTGTTTCATGCGTTCCTCCAAGTCCACGTTGTGTTTGAGGGTGAGGTGGCATTTGTGGGCATGGGTATCGGAGGTTACGGATTCGATTTCGTCCACGGAGTACAGAATTTCTTCGGCAAGCAGGTACCCTACGGCTAACTCCTTAAACTGCATAGGCGAACACCATATCACAAAGGTGTAGTCGCCGTTTAGGCTGATTTGCAGGGGCACTTCTTCGGCTACGCAATCGGTGGTATGTTCTGATGTGCCGCTGGATAAGTCAAGCCTCACCATGTCAACTCGACGCATAACACATTTCCTGCTTTTACTTGTGTTTTGACCCCTGCGGAGTTCATAAGTGCTTCGCTGCAATACAGGGCTAAACACGTTAGAAGATAAGCTGTAGAATAAAAGAAAAAGTAAAATGGAAAACGAGAAACTAGAGGTATTTCTCGTAAAATTTCATGTGTGGGTTACTGGCTTTGGAGACGAAAACTTTGCCCGTCCCATGCTCAGAGAGGTCGCCGAGAAACACATAGAAAGGCCCTGCAACGTTGGTTTCAGCATCAACTTTGACTTTGGGTTTCACGCTGTCGATTGTGAAGGAGGGCAAGATTTCCATTTTTCCAGCGATAACGATTTTGCCGCCAGTCATACATGCGCCTGCACGGACATCAGCCTCTTTCTCAATATAGATCGCGCCGTCGCTCATGTGATAGCCTAGGAATCTGCCTGCGGAGCCTTTGACTTTGATTATACCACCTTTGAGGTAGCAACCGACGTCTGTGCCAACATTGCCATCTACGGTGATTAATCCGCCTTTCATGCCTAAGTCGTTGCCTCGATAAGGTGAAGCGGTGTAGTCGCCAGCGTCGCCGTGGACTTCGATAGTGCCTTTCTTCATTTCGCTGCCGGTCCAGCCGCCTGCGTTTCCGTTGACGGTGATTTTGCCGCCAGCCATCTTTTCGCCAGTGTGCATGCCAATGTTGCCGTTAACGACGATTTCGCCGCTTGTCATGCATTGTCCAACGCGTTTTACTTTGCTAAAGTCGCCGTTTAGGGTGATGTTGGGGGTTGCCTCGGGGCTTTCTTCGATTTTGAAGAGGTCACCTAAGGTGAGGTTGCGGTTTCCTTCGGTGAGGGGCATCTTGGCGATTTCTGCTACGCTTTTTCCTGCAAAGCTTTCGGGTGTAATGCAGGGGGCTTGGATGGGAACATCGAATGATCGAAGAGGGGTTAGGGTTATCATGTTTATACACTTGCCTTTATGCTTAGTCTATCTGAAACCTTAACATAGTGATCTGTAACGGGGTAGTTTTCGTATTCGATAGTCCAGTATTCTTTGAATCTGCGTTTCATCTCGTCGTCGATTTTGCAGGGGTCTTTGGTTTGGCTGTCAACCCAGATGGTTCGTCCTGGAACTTGGCTGTTAACGATTTGACCATCCTTAACTACAATTACGCCGTCTTTGATTGTGTAGTCCGCGTTTGCGAAGGCTTTGCGTGCAGTTCGGAATTTCTGGGCGATGTCTAAGGTTTCGGGATTAATGTTAAAGATGGCGACGTCTGCGTCTGCGCCTACGCCGAGGTTCCCCTTGTTGGGCAGTCCTAAGGCTTTGGCGGTTCCCGCACGGGTCATAATCGCGATTTCGTAGAGCGAAAGTTCGCGGTCGATTGTTGGGAGTAGACTCTTTCTGCGGGCGCTCTTGTGGCACTTCTTGAGGGTTGCTTCACGTGCTTTCTTGCTGTAGAGCCAAGCCAGCACTTTGGGGTAATCGTAGAAGGGTCCGCCGTTGGGGTGGTCTGTGGTCATGAAGATTTTCCAGGGGTCCTTGATGAGCAAAGCGATTTCTAAGCCGATAGACCACTGTAGGGCGTTAACGGGGCTGTTTTTCTTGTAGTGGAAAGGTATGATGCCGCCGCTGCTTTCGGTTTCAACATCGCTGTTGACCCATTTGTTGTGGCCGCCGAGTTCATAGAGTGAGAATTCGAAGGGACCATCAGCGGTCATGGTTGTTGTGTCGCTAAACGTGACTTGGCCCATGTCGAGAGTCATGTGGTTGTGGGCATTCATGTATTTGGCGATTTCTTCTGCGCCAGATTTGAATTTCCCCCAGTTTTCGCCTTTGAAGCTGCCGAATTGAACGTGGGTGATGTGGCAGACTGGTTTTCCGTCAGTACACAAGTCTTCGAGCGCCGCCATGGTGTCAAGGGTGGTTTGGTAGTTACCGGGGACTCCCAGGTTGTTTGTGTGTAGGTGAATCGTGTGGGGCATGTTGAGTTTCTTGTTAACTTTGATTAAGCCACGCATAATTTCGCGTGGCGTAATGCCGAAGTTTGGAACTTGGTCATCGATACTGTGGACGTTGTGTCCAAAGCCCCAAGCTTCTAAGCCGCCTGGGTTAACAACTTTGATAGCATACCCTTTAGAAGAGTGCATTAACCATGCAACGAGGCGGGCGCATTCGTCTATGTCGCCTTTGGCGAGGTTTTCGAGGACAAACCACCAGTCGCCTGTCAACACGTAAGTTGCCTTGTCCATTAGGGGTATGTCGTTTAATTCTTCATGAGCATGTTTAGCTTTGAGGGGAGCGATGGAGCCGTTGAAGACTGAGGTGTAACCCATCTCTGAGTAACGGTAACCTGTAACGAAAGTGGATGGAATCGAGTAGCCTGTTCCTGCGCGGGTGATGGCTGTTTTGCGGACGGGGTCTTTGTAGTGGTCTTCGGGGCGAATCATGCGACCCATGTTGACTTCTGCGCCGGCAACGTGACTGTGAATGTCTACGCCTCCAGCCATAACAGTTTTGCCCGTTGCGTCGATGATTTGGGCTTTCTTTTCGTTGACTTTCTCAACGATTTTGCCATCTTTTATGGCTATATCCATTTTTTCGCAGTTAATTCTGTGTAGGGGGTCTACTACAAAGCCGTTTTTGATTAGTATTTCAGTCATTTAAGCGGCCTCCTTCTTTTTTCGTACTGCTTTTTTAGGTTTAGCTGGAATAGGGCAATAAGGCTCTTCGGTCTCTTTGTGAGCGATTTTGACTTCAGCCTGTTCGACGGTTTCTCCGCGTTTAACTTTGATTTCGCGGACTTCTGCAAGTATTCGGTTCAAGAGTTGCTCGTCGGTTAAGACTCCTGGGGGTGGTTCGACTACTTTTTTGAGGGTGATTGGAACGGAGTCCATGCGGTATGCGGTGCCTGCATATTCTATGCCGCACCATTGAGTTGGGAATACTACGTCGCCGAGTCTTGATATGGCGTTCATGTCGGGGTTGATGGTGATGAGGGGGTGTTTTAGCATGTTTTTCATGGCAACTGCGGGGAAGTGCGCGCCGGGGTCTGCAGAGATTACTAGTGTGGCGTCGTTGTCGCCGCGTCTTAGCAGGTCCATAGCGGTGTTTTCGCCGGGGTTATATTGCGGGTAACCTTGCGAGAAGTCGATGGCATAGGGGTAACCTGTCTGCCAAGCAAAAACGGTGTTGGCGCCGGTAACGTTGAAGTGTCCTCTCATGGGCGAAATTATGAATTTGGTTTTTCTGTTTAGGTCACGTGCAAGTGCGATGGCGATTTCGATGTTTCGGAAGCGACCTAAACTTTGAGTCATACCGAGCCCAAAGTAGATGACTCCGAATTGGCAGTTTACCATGGCATCGCCGACTTCTTTTAGGTAATCAACAGGGATGCCGCCGACTTTTTCAACATCTAAGTCTATGTCGTTAACAATACAGCGTAACGCTTCAATCACATCATAGTCACGGTTGGGTTCAATCTGCAAGAAGTAATCTGCTGCCTCTGCGGTCATGGTTTTTCTTACGTCGACCACAATCATTTTGCGCCCTTCTTTGTTGAGGGTCTGTGGCGGAGGATTTACAGTGTACTTCTCGGCACGCGGTGGTGCGCGGTATTGACCTAGACGTTTTGAGATAGCGTCAAATTTTTTCTGGCCTGATTGCGCCTTTAGTTTCTGCATATAGCTGGTCCATTCGCTTTCTTCAAAGCGACCATCAGTGAAGGCTGTGTAACGTTCAACGTGACGAGGGTGACTGGTCCAAGGGTTGCATGCCCAGTAGATAATTAGGTCTGCGCGGTGACGAATTTGACCCAGTGTAGCGGCAGGTATACCGATTTCCTGAGTTGCCATAACGGAAGGACCATGGCAGACGCTGCAACAGTTATCAAGGGCTGAGCCTAATTCTTCTGCTAATTCTACGCCGATACGTTGTGCCTCGCCGACGGTGCTGCTCCAGCCAAAGAGCAAGGGGTATTTGGCGTCGGTTAAGATTTGGGCTGCTTTATGGATGGCTTCATCCATTGTTACGGGTACAAGTTTGCCGTCTTTTCTTATGTGCGGCTGCAGAATGCGTTCTTCGCTTTTGTAGCCGTGAACCATCTTGGCTTCGCAAACGGCGCAACCATTCTTCATTTTTACGATTTCATTGTTTTCGACAGTTACCTCTAAGTCATCGCAGAGGCAACCGCATATGGGACAAACAACGTTTTGTATTTCGGTCATTCACTGTTCCTCCCAAACTGTTTCATTAAGAGTTCCTCTAAGGGTAACACTTGCTCGTTTGGAGCTAATTCTATTTCAATTGGGAAGCCCTTGAATAGGGGCATACCCATGCTGTAAGTTTCATCGCCGCAGATGGCGTTTGCCCATGATCCGCATGGAATAAAAGCCATTCCAGGCATTACACCCCACTGATACTTCTGCGCTCTTAGTATTACAGAGCCATACTTTGAGGTTACACGGACGATTGAGCCGTCTCTTGCCCCGAGCTTCATCATGTCTGATTTGTCCATGAAGCAAACTGCGCAACTTTCAAAATATTCATCGGAGCCTTTACCGAGCTCTTTCCCCACACCCTGTTCGATTGTCCTACCGGTAATTAGAGTTACACGTAGCTTTTGCTCAACCATGGTCTAAGACCTTACCATAGAAAGGTTATTCAGTTATATTTAAGAGTAAGTTTAAAAGAAACACAAAATCCACCATTAACTCAACACGATGCATTTAATAATGCATCAGAAAAATGGGTAAACAATAAACCAAAATTACTTTAAACGACCAAATTTAGCCGTAAAAGCTGCGTTGTAGGTGCGTTTTGAGTTTTCGCCTATTTCGCGAGTGACTTTTGTGAAGACCACGTTGTGCAGACGCCGAAGATCCCCGTTCATGTCAGGGATGGTATCGTCAAACCAGCACACGACATAGTGATCCTTGCTCCCTTCGGGAGAAGACAAGTAATCAACGTCGCCCATGAGTCTAAAAAAATCCTGAACTGTTCCAGAAATCGTTGCGCCTTCTTGGGTAACATATACCTTTCGGGCTTTAACCACCACGAAGGGTTCAACCTCAGGGTTCGTATCGCGTTCTTTGAAGATACTTAAAACCGGTTTATTCCAAACAAAGTCAGGCATAACGCCACCGGTCTCTATAGTACCTAAAAGGACTTCTTAGGCTTTACGGTGAAACTCTAGCTGCAGAAGCCCTGCTTTTCAAACAGCACATTGGGACTCATGGGATTACGTTGCAGGAGTTCTTTGAATTCCTGAAGGGACATATTTGTTGCTACAATAGGTAGCTTATAGCCGCCTTTTTTGAGTAAAGACCGAATGACCACGTTTTCTTCGACTTTATCTTCAAACACGGCAAATTTTACTCTAAACCGATTCTTTTCTAGGACCGCAAACATTTCGTCAACTTTTTCAGGTTCAAGAAAAGGAAAACCATAATGTAACTCCATAAGGATGCTGGATTTGCCTTTAAGAGTGTTAGTCATGCCCTTAAAAATCTCGTATTCGAAGCCCTCCACATCCATACGGATGAGGTTAGGCGGTGTTTTGTCTTTAAGGAAAGTATCCACGGTTTCCATAGGCACCTTTTCTTTACCTAGCATCACCCCGCCGACAGCTCTCTTTGTCATAGCACACAGATTTGATTTGTCAGAAACGTAAATTTCTGAATCAGCGGTTTCGCCCCCGAAGGCATAACGGTAAGTGGAGACGTTTTTGAGTTGGTTAAGGTGAACATTAGTTTTGAGCATTCTAAAGTTACGGCTTACTGGTTCAACGGCGTAGATTTTTCCAGTTTGCCCAACCAGTTGTGATTCAACTAGAACATAGTAACCGATATTAGCGCCTATGTCAAGCACCGTATCGCCTTTCTTGAGTATGGACGAGTTAAGCAAATAGTCTGTGCAAAGGGGTTCTCTTTTTTTGTATTCGTAAAGGTCTTGGTGGATGGCGCCCTGTCGGGGAAGCAGTAACATCTTGGAGTTATTAACTTCCACGATGGCACTTTCGGGGAACCATTTAAGGTTATGCAGATGTTCTTTGGCTTGCTGCATTACGATGGCCAACAACATAGAAGTAGTTTCGGAGTAACCGTTTGTCTTTGCTTTTTTGAGGGTTCTATAGAATGGTACGGGCAACTATGATTCCCTCAACCGATAGGCATTTCTATCCATATGCAATCCCCAAAAGCTCTCCAACACCCGCTAATTTAAGGGGCAATAACGTGCATAACGTACTAACATGGGAAAAATTTGGGGAAACCCCTAAAAAGGCATGTACAAACAATGTATGAAGTGACTGGAAAGTGCAATCGGGCAACGAACAAGAAATATTAACCAACTTAGGACTAACTGTATCTCAAGCCAAAGTCTACCTTGCGCTTATCCGCAACGGTCCCTCAAAAGTAATGAAGCTATCCGAAGAAACAGGAATCCACAGAGCGCACCTCTATGAGATACTGCACAGTTTACAGGATAATGGTTTCATAGAAAAAAGCCTTGAACATGCAACTTTTTCGCCGGTGTCCATTAGCGAAGTAGCGCCGATTCTGGTTAATCGAAAACGCGAAGAAATAAAAACCTTAGAAGAAGAAATCAAACACATAGCCGAATACAGCCCTCAAATTAGTGAGTTAATTCAAAAACGTGATGTCGTTTTAACCTCAAACAAGAACCTCACGCTCAATAAAGTTGAAAAATTCATTGACTCGTCCATAACCCAAATGAGAACCATGCATACATGGAAACGATTCTATCAGTCATGGCAGCACTTTGAATTACCCCTAAAAGATGCTCTGGACAGAGGCGTAAAAGCCAAACACGTGGTAGAATTTCCATCAGACATTAAGCAGGCACAGCAATTTCTTAATCAAAAACTTTTCACAAACAAAAATTTTGAATTAAGGTTCGTTCCCAAAACAGGCGGTAACTTTACCATCATAGACCAAAAAATGCTTTTGCTACCCACCAACCTAGAGAAAGAAAAACTCGGTGAAACCCCGTTTATCTTCTCTAATTATGAAGGCTTAATCGGCTTAATGGGCAACTACTTTGAAACCGCTTGGAACAATGGTGTCGACTTCAAAGATTACATCAAAAACCCCGAACAAACCTTGCCCAAGAATTTGGAGGCAGTTAGGAATAGCTAATATAGGGTTAGTTGTAAAATGCGTTATAGAGGAGAGCGACAGTTCCGGAGAGCATTGGAATAATAAGCCAACGGCTTAGAGTATTTCATACCCGACACAAATACCTAACGATAACTAATCATAAACCATGCAGATTATTTTGCACGAGCCTAATCTTGTTGGTTGCTGTGGCGCTGTTGGCTCAAACAGCCCAAGCAGAATCCACAAACAACGAAACATCGTTCTCAGTGGTTCAAATTTCAGACACTCAACACCTCAGTTCTAGGCACTCAACTCTTTGGCCACATTTAGTAGGCTGGATTATTGCCCACAACTCAACCTACAACATTAAGATGGTAGTGCTTACTGGAGATATTGTTGACAACGGGGAGAACCTCACTCAGTGGACGATTGCCAACGAATCTATGGGACAGTTACTGCACGCTCATGTGCCATACACTTGGGACGCAGGAAACCATGACCAAATTCCAAATAACTGGGTTTATTCAGGCAACTCTAATGGCAGCTGGTACGGTTCTAGTTTTTCTGCATTCAACGCTACTGCATTGCGTCAAAAGCCGTATTGGGTTTCAGACGTCAATGATGGAAAAAACACGGCAGTACAATTCAGTTGCGGAAACTATAGTGTGCTGATTATAAATTTGGAGTTTCATGCGAACCAGACAGCAATCGACTGGATGATAAACCTATTAGACAACCACCCCAACAGCCACGTCATCGTAGCTACGCATAGCTATCTAAACGGGCTTTTGGGTTACGGATTTTTCGCCTCACCTGACACGCCAGAATGGGAACTTAATCTCAAAAGTATACTTGACAGATACCCAAACGTCTTCTTAACAGTCAGCGGACACTATATCCACACACTTCACCCCGCGGGCGAGGAAGAAACATCCAGCTACATCAGAAAAAACATGCGCCAAGAAACCTTCTTCAATAGACAGATGGCGCTGGGTGACGGCGGAGTAGGCGGCGACTCGGTTAGGATTTTCACTTTTAACGTGACCGACCCCAAAAACGCAAGCATCCAAGCTTCAACCTATGATATATACTCGGATACCTGGAAGACAGATTTGTGGAACCAGTTTAGTTTCCAAGAATATGGAAAAACCCAGGTAAAATCACCTCTTTACTGGCAAACTGACGACATCATCTGCAGCGTTGGAGCGGCCCCTTCAAAAGTTGACCAAGACGTGATTGAATCCATGAAATCACCAGATACGACACCAACCCCGACGCCGACTTCAACTCCAACAACCGCATCGACACAAACTAATTCCCCTCAAGTTAGCAGCCAACCTGAAGTCGCCACAACCAATTCGAATATGCCTGTAGATGTTATTGTGGTTGCCGCATTTGTTTTGGCTGTGATCTGCGCAGTTCTGGGACTAAAATTAAAAAGAAAAAGATAGCAACGTAATCAATTTTCAAGCTGTGTTAAAGTCACATGGAACGTTGCGGATCCGCCGGGCGGAAAAATAAAGAACACTGTATAACTTTTAGGTTCGGGGCCGCAGCTAAAGGTTCGTGTGAAAGGTTCACTGCCGGTTACTTGGGCATCTGCGCTATCGATTTGACTAATAATAGGGTAAACGTCACCGGATAGACAGGTGTTTTCTTCTCCGTTGTTCCAATAACCTTCGTAAATATAAACGTCGGTCCAACCGTTGGCGCCGCCGGGCATCTGTGTTGCGTTTACGGTTAACTGCCACTCTTGTTGTGCAGCCACGTTAAAGGGGATATAGACTGTTTGTACAGAGGAGTTTAAGAAACGTAGACAATCATTTTTTCCTGTAACTGTGAAGTCTAATTCTTTTTGAGGCACAGGAGACAACAAAGACACAACTGCATACGCTGCGATAATACAAGCAACACATAGAGTGATAACAACTGCATAGAACTTGGTTTTATCCATACCCATCCTACTCAGCGTATTATCTTAAGCGGTGGGTATTAGAATTTTTTGTATAACCGACACAAGAAAACGAATACTTTTTTTTAATATCGAAAATTTAAAAAACTATACGCCCCTTCCTTGTTAGGCATGAAGTATTCTTTGAAGATAGGTTCCGCATGGGGAATTCCCATAGAACTGCACTTCACCTTCATACTGCTCATAGCAGCAGTTTTAGCTTTGTCAGTTTTCTGGATGCAATTCTATGTTTTCTGGCTCGTCCTGTTCCTATTCATCTTTGTGGTATTCCATGAGTTAGCGCATTCGGTTGTCGCGAGGCATTATGGGATAAAAGTCCGAAAAATAGTGCTCTACCCCATCGGCGGAGTGTCTGAAATTGAAGAAATCCCCGACAACCCCGCACAAGAATGGCGCATGGCAGTCGCGGGACCTCTCACCAGCATTGTTCTTGGCGGCGTCCTCTTAGCGGTGAGTATCTCTTTATCGCCTGAATTGTTGCGTTCCTTTACAATTTCAACCACTGGAAACTTCATCTTCGACTTAGCCATCATAAACCTAATGCTGGGCGCATTCAACTTGATTCCAGCCTTCCCAATGGATGGCGGCAGAGTCTTCCGAGCATTACTCGCTGAACGCTTCACTTACTCTGACGCAACACGCTACGCCGTATATTTGGGAAGAGCTTTCGGCATCATCATGATTGTTGTGGGCGTCATATTCGTTAACTATTTCCTGCTCATCTTAGTCGGCATATTCGTCTATATCGGCGCCAGCGAAGAAGGCGAGCTAACCATCATCTCTACCAAACTTGCTGGTGTGCGCGTCCGAGATGTCATGCAACCCGCCGTTGGCTCCGTAACGCCCCAACAAAGCATCTCGGAAGCCTTAGAAGTCATGTTCAAAAACCGCTATCACGATGCGCTCGTCGAAAAAGAGGGTATTTTTCAGGGTGTCATCAAATGGGATGAACTAATCAAGGTTAATCCGGAGCAGCGGGCAACTCTGCGGGTGGAGGAGATGCCGCTTAGCAACATCTCAGTTAACCAAGACGCCTCCATCCTTGAAGCAAACAAAATCATAACCAAAGAAAAAATTGACTTAATCCCCGTCGTTCAAAAAGAGGCCCCCAACATTATAGTCGGCGTGTTGACCAGTGAAGCCATCACTAACGCTTACGATAAAGCACGCAACCGCTGATTACTTCAAAATATAAAGAAAACGTGGGTTGAACCGAACGGTTCCCCCATTTTTTGAATTATGTTTGTTGGTTTGCTGGAGCTGGAAGTGGGCAGATTATTTTTCGAGAGAGTCCCTTCGAAGGGAGACGGATGTTCTTCTAGCTCAATCAGCCCATTGGCGGTTACTGTTTTGTAGTTTTGGCTAGGGTTTCGCCTAGTTTTTTGGCTTGCGCCTCTTCGATTGCAGAGACCGCGTTGGTGGCTGCTATGCCGGGAATGAGGTTGGGGTTGAAGGCTTTGAGTACGGATTCGATGTTTTCGATGGCTTTGGTTTGGCTGCCTCCTCCTGTGGCGAAGGCGGTCATGGGTTTGTTGGCGAGTTGGTCTTTGACGAAGTAGAATTCGGTGAGAAGTGTTAGCAGAGGGCCAGACATCATGCTGAAGTATGTGGGGGAGCCGAATGCGAATGCGTCGGCTTGGGCGGCTTGTTTGGCGTCTACTTCTTGGGCTTTGGCGAGTTGGACGGTTACGTCTGGGATTGTTTTGGCGCCTTCGGCGATTTTTTGGGCTATTTTTTGGGTGTTTCCGGTTTTGGTGTGGTAGATTATGAGGATTTTTTTCGTGTGCTTTTCCTCCTTTTTTACTCCACGTAGGGAAATTTTATATAGTTTTAGGTAACAGAAATATACCTGCGGATGTTTATGCCCCAACAAAACCCCCTCGAAGAACTCCAACAAGAAATCAAAAACCTACGCACCCAACTAAACCACCTCGAAACCAACATCCTAAAAGAAAACCTAAAAACCACCCAAACCGCCCACACCCAAATCCAACTCCAACAACACGCCGACCAACTCCAAGATGAACTCGACGAAACACTCCAAAAAGTCACCAACCCCCAATGCAAAAACCAACCTAAATGCCTCCAACGCTTCAAAACCCTCGCAACAGAAAACATCCAACTCATCCGCAACCAAAACATCCAAGAAGCCCTAAGCGACCTCGACAACAAAATCGCCGCAATGGAACAAACCATCCAAAAAGCCCAAGGTACAAACTGCGAATGCTGCCACCACAACTTTCAAAAACGTCTCCGTAGCGAAAAAAGGGCACTACAAACAATCGTACTGGTCGAAAAACCACTAGACCCCCAAGCCGCAGACCCCGACATCGACGGCATAGTAACCGACGTGCTTGAGCCTCTTGCAAATGCGGTCCGCCTAAAAATCCTCTTCGCCACCATCGAGGGCAAAAAAAGCTTTAGCCGCCTCAGCCAACTCAGCAAACTTAGGGGAGGACATTTGATTTTTCACCTCAAAAAACTTATCGACGCAGGCTTTGTAGCGCAAGAAGAAAACAAAGGCGACTACTACATAACACAGCGAGGCCTAATCATCGCCCAAAAAATCCTCAACCTCAAACCGTAGCGTCAGTAACCAAAAGCTTATCTGCCATCACCACGGGTGAAAAGGTGAGGAACCTGTTTGGCTAATACAAAACATGGCTATGACCACTACGAACTGCTTAGCGCCCTTCAAAAGTGCGTCCGTAGAGGCTTGGAGTATGAGGCAGTTCATTTTGCGGTGGAACTCGAAGAATTCAACCCCACCATGCTCTGGAACAGGCTAAAAATCATTGCCTCCGAAGACATCGGACCAGCCGACCCCACCATGCCGCTCCTCATAGACCTGCTGCAGAAGCAGTATCTAACCGAGAAATCCAAACTCGCCGAAAGCGCATACAGACTCTACGTGGTTAACGCGGTTGTGTGTCTTTGCCGCAGCCAAAAAAGCCGCATAGTCGACGACCTCCAAAACATCGTCTACGCTGAACGTGAGCAGGGCAAGTTGCCGCCTATTCCCGATTTCGCGTTAGATATGCATACGGCGCGGGGCAAAGCCATAGGCAAAGGCGTGGAGGATTTTTTTAGTGAAGGCAACAAACTCGCCAACGAAGCCTTCCCAAATCCCTACACTGGAAAAGCTAAACAACTCAAAACCCAAGGCAAATGAGCAGCAGCAGGGTATTATGCGTCCGTTGCGGTTACTTCGATGTCAAAACTGTAGCTAAAGTTGTAGGTGGGAGTTCCAGACGGCAGATTATCTGTTTGGTGCAGAGTAACTACTAATCCCAGATACATGTGCTGTCCGGGTGCCACAGGGTTTTGTGTTGCTACATTGCCGTCGTGCCATATCCAGCTGTTACTGTAGGGTGCATAAGTTGAAGGCGCCAGCGGATAGAAACTAAACCAGACGCCAATGTTGGAGGGTGCGTTTAGGTTTTTGAGGGTTGCATTGACGGTTATGGGTGTGTCTGCGTCGTTTTTGAGGACTAGCACGTTTGTTATAGGCATATATTGGCTGCCATAATTTGATGCGCTACAGCGTATTCCGCCGACGTTTAAGCTAAATCCGCCGTTAACGTAGCCCGCCATGTTTGAGCCATCAGTTGGACAGGCAGTTCCGTTAGGGAAATACAACGTGAAATGCAAGGTGCCGCTGGTTGTTTGGGCAGTTGTTTGCGTCAAAGCTAAACCTGCAAAAACCGAACAAGACAAACCGACAATGAGTAGAAACGCTGCTGTTCGAGAGCCTTTGTGCCCGGGGTCTACCTGTTTTTTGTAGATAACTGCTGCGACGGCGATTAGGAGGAAGATTATCAGTATTGCCGCTGCAGTGGGAAATTCGGGTATGGCTGACTCAGAATTTACATCGGGGTTTTGGGTGGGTGAGGCTGTTGCGGGTTGTTGTGTGGGGTTAGAGGTTGTTGTGGCGGTAGGGGTCGGGGTTGGATTAGAAGAGCTTGGCGGCTCGGTGCTTGCTGCGGTAGGGGTGGGAGTTGGTGAAGGAGAGGCGGTTGGCGTGTTGCTTATGTAGGTTGATTCCACATGGAGAGTTTGGGAATAGGAACTTGCCGCTGCACCACTTCCAAAAATCAAAACAAAAACCACGAAGGACGCGAGGACTAAGAAGAAGGATTTCCTGACAATTAACATGTAAAAAGCCCATGATACACCAACCAATACAGTAATTTAAAGAAAATGCCATGCTACCCCTAACCGTCGAATTCGGCGGGGTTAGGGTTTGTTAGATTCCCCATGTTTGGACTTCGGTCTGGGTGGGGGGCTCCTTTTTTGGTTTGGTTTTTTTCTTAGAATCCTTCTTGAAACGGTTAATTTTTACTGTTGAGCCCTCCGAGGAGACCCAGTGTGTGACGTTGAGGTCGCGGTGATAGATGAATTTGTTCACAAAATGATGCAAATCCTGCAGAGTCACCGATTCTGAGTGCACTACCAACTTTTCTTTATGCGGGGTAACGGTTACGGTTAGGTGTTGTTGGAGAAATTTAGCTAGACGACTTTTTTCAGTCGGCAAATCGCCTAAATCAACTTGGAATTCAGTTGGGGGTTTTTTGTGTCTAAATAGCAACTGAGCTCCCTCTCTAGCAGTAGGCGCTTCATTGGTTAAAAAGGTTGAGTACCCCCTGTTTGTGCATACAATTTTATCTTACCAAACCAACTAACTATCAAATAAAAAAAGGCGGAGCCCCGTGGTAAAAAAGAAAAAGGAAAGCATCGAAGTAAACGAAGCTGAAACGTTTGCGTCCTATACGGAAAAACTCAAAGCTAAATACGGCGACGGCTGGCTAAGCAAAGGCAAATGCACGGGGCTAGAAATTAAACGCTGGCTGGCTCTGCGAGACAACAAAACAGAAATCCCCTAACATCCACTGCAAAAAGCAATTTGGGCGTGGGTTGGTGGGGCTTGGGAGATTTGAACTCCCGTCTATAGCGCCCGAGGCTACAAGCCTGGACCAAGCTAGCCGAAAGCCCCACGGTTTGTTGTGTGGGTTTATTGTAGAATGGGGTTTAGGCTTTAAACTTTAGGGGTCACTTCGCCGCTGTGCACCGACGGGTTAGGTTGTAATTTGCTGTGGATGCGGCAGAGGGTAAAGGCAGGTCTGCAAACAAAAGAATGGAAAAACAAATCGCGACCAAAAAACGCATATTATTGTTTTCGCAAGTAAACAGTGCATTCACCGCGGATTTTGAAGCAAAAAGTGTAGTCAAATGTTTCTTAATAGAAAATATTTTATATAAAAACAAATCATTCACAATCAGGTGAAAAAACGTCTAAAATAAGCGAAACAAAAACGGTTCTAGATGCAAAACAATCATCAGCCTTCTTAGGACAACTCAACTCAGTATACACCAACAAAAAATTCGCATTCAACGAAATAAAGTCCCCCTACAGCATAAAAACAAGCAACATCGAAGGACTAAAACAAGCCAAAAACATAGTTTTATCCACCGTTCCAGAATCAACCATAAAGAACAGCATGATTAAATTCTTAGACAGCGAAGCAGAATATTTCCGGCAGGTAGGCAATCTTAACCAACAGCGAAATGTACGCATGAAAGAATTAGCCTCAACAATCATTGGACCCAGCGGTCAACCCATCCAACCCTTTGCGCCAATACCTTTCGGCAAATTGGAACTAGTCGGTTGGGATGAAGATGGAAACGAAATCTATTACAACACAGATGATGGCTACTACTACAAGAGGAACGGCGCAGGATCAAACAATCTCAGCAAATACGATGGAAATTATATGGATAGCGAGGGCACCCTCCATGATTCAAGTACAGAATCCGAAGATTGCACGTGGCTACAGTGGTTTAACAGATTCTTTGGCTCAGACAGCATGCATCTGACTGATGCAGCGAAAAATAAGTTGGATGAAAGATTCAAGGATATACTACGCCCAAATGACCCGTGGTTCAAACCTTAAAAAACCGACTTCGCCAAAATACAAGATAAAACTCAATTTTTTTATTCTTTAACCACCCCTTAGCCCCTTCATATACCTTGAGTAGTCACCAAAAAGTGACAGCGAGTTTTTCAACTCAGTTAAAAAAAAGAAAAAGGGTTGTTGATGTTTATGGACGTTTTCGCATCAACAGTACTGCGAGGATAGCACCGACAACTATGATGGTTATGATAACGCCGATTATGCCTGGAATGATATAGAGGTCAGCAAGTGATTCGGGTTGTGGTGTGGCTGTAGGAGCGGTTGTTTGCGCGTTGCCTATAGTGAAGTAGGTTGTTCCGTATGATCCGCCGTAGCCTTTAGAGCCTTCAAAGGTTGCAATGACTTGGTAAGTACCGGGAACCTCAGGAGTGTATGCAATGCCATAGTTTCCTGCGCTATCGCTGGTTGTGTCGCCTATGTGCTGGTAATTGCCGTTAGGATCGATTGCGTCTAAAGACACTGGAACACCAGTTACGTTGTCAGGTAAAGCTTGGTCCTCGTAGAGGTATTCCATCCAAGCGGACATGCTTTCGTCAGAGACTGCAGGAGTGCCTTCTAGAGTGAAGTCATAGAGGTTGTTTGTTGTGCGTCTGCCAGATTGTGTTTGATCAGTGACAGTGCCAGTAATGGTTATGCTTGAGCCTAAGGCGGGAACGGTTTGTGGTGCTGAAACTGTAGTTGCACTCGTTCCGGGACCGATACAGTAGATTTGGTTGTCAAAGTAGTTAAGACCAACAACTCTGCCATCACCCATCTGCATATACATGCCAGTTAAGTGAGCACCGTTGTCTGCACTCATGCCAAGAAGCGTCCAGATTTCGCTGCCGTCAGTTGCGCTGATGCATCGAATGTTGGGGCCTCTCCACATAGGTTGACCAACAGAGTGCTCGCCAGTGAGCAGATAGATTTTGTCGTCGCAGATTGCAAAGATGTTGAGTGGATAGTTGCCGTAGGGGGATTCGCCGCCGATGTTAGTAGCAGTGTAATTCCAGACTTGTTTGCCAGTAGCCATGTCATAAGCAATGCAAACACCGCCATAACCAGTGGTCAAAAGAGTGTGGTTGTAGTAGTTGGTTTGTGTGCTGTAGTAGTTGTTGTCTGGTTCAGGTTCAGTTTCCCAGAGGGCTTGACCTGTTTTCATGTCAAAAGCCCAGTATTTGAGTTGCTTTGTAGAGTGGAAGAGGACAACGTTATCTTCTGGATAAACGCCGACCATGCTGTATGAGCCGAACATGCCGCTGGTTTCGTTGTTTGCGGTTGGTAGGTAGGGTGCTGAGTAGGTTGTAGTCCAGAGTTGTTTGCCTTCGCTGCCTTGTTCAAGGCTAAGACACCAGAGTTTGGCTTTAACATCGCCTAATTCGTTGTTTTGGCCCATTGTACCAAGGATGACAAACTCATCATCAGTACCAGTGCCACCAACACGAACAGTAAGGATAGAGCCAGTCTGGTTAACGATGCTGCTGAGTGCAATTGGTGTAGGTATAGATACGTTGAATGTGTAGCCTGTGTTGCCGTTTAAGACACGACCGTTCTGGTAAACTGTGCCGCCTGTACCAGATCCTCCGCCTTCAGGACGCCACTGCCAATACAGTGTGCCACTAGTTTCATTGCCAGCAGTCAAACCATCGACAGCAGTGTTATTCCAACAGGTCAAGTAGTAGTTGGGGTTTGCAGTTGTACCATAGTTAACAAGGTTATACCAGAGCATTTCACCAGTTGTACCAACCACGTTAGTGCCACTTTGAGATGCATTAGCAATGTAAGCAACAGTTCGTAATGGTAGTGCATATCCATCTTGCATAGCCAAAACAGTACCGTTACCAGAACCCATAGCAGTACCAAGATTAGTCCACAACATAGAGAATCCGCCATGCTGGTTAGGAGACTCATAATCATAGATCTGACCATAAGAAGGCATCTTAGTATTGTTATAGTAACCGAGCAATTCACCAGAGTATAAGTCAACTACGTTAATGCCAGTAGCTAATGATTGTTGTGTGTATGCATCTGCACGATCAGCATAATAGATTCTGCCGTTTAGGATGATAGCGTTGAATTCTAAGCCTTGATAGTGACCAGTCTGATAGCCAGTTTCACCGAAACGCTCATCCATAATACCGCCAACATAATACTGACGAGTCCAAAGAATGTGACTAGTCTCAGTGCCAGTACCATAAACATACCGAGTAGTAGTACCGCCAGATTGACCAACAGGTTGTAGCCATGCACCAGTGCTGTAGGTTGCTTGTAGCCAGTTACCGCCTAATTGACTCCAAAGACGACTTGCGTCGTTAATTGGACGAGTCCAGTAAGCGGTTGGAAGAGGAGACTCATTCCAAAGGGGTAAAGCTTCCGTTTGAACGGTAAAGGTTACAATAGAGCTTTCATCAGCAGTGTAGTATTGGTTGTAGATGTTGGGGTAACCGTATTGTTTTGGTGTTGAAGCGCCACTAACTAGGGTGGTGTTCTTCCATTGTGCAGGGAAAAGAGCCTGAACAGTGTAAGTACCAACCTGATCGGGTGCAAACATTACGTAACCGCCACCAATAGAGTCCTGTTGATTATTAGGAACATCATAGATGGTAGAGGTTCCATCAGGAGCAGTCACATTAAATTTAACACCGCTCCAAGTAGCACGGTTAAAAGCACCAGAAATTACACCTTCGGTTTCTCCAGTATCAGGGGGCATATCAGCAGTCCAATAGACAAGCAACTGATCTTGACCAACACCAATGAGACTACTAGAGACACTGCAAAAGAGGTAAGTCGTGTGTGAGACAGTATTTGTCGAAATAGCGCCAGTAACCAGAGGTGAAAAAGCCATTACCGCGGAAGCAGAGAGAAGCAAAAGCAAAGTAAGGGCAGCAAATGTTTGGTTTTTTGATAAAATTTTTTCCATTTTATGTACTCCTTTTTGTAGGAGGTACTTTAAGGGTTAGCGCTAAATAGGTTCACGCACGTATCGTGAGTTAAAAAAATGTTAAAAAAATAAAAATTTAATATAAAAACCAATCCGAAATCAGAATAAAAAAATACAAAACGTCAAAACAACATCAAGAAGCGTTAAAAACCCGTAAAATTTTTGCTTTATATATTTTTTATAAGGGAGAAGGCATTTTCTGAGTTCACCTCTCGGGGGCACCAGTGAGGTGGTTGTTTAAGCTGTTTTTGTTGTGCTTTTCGTTTGGCAAGATGATTCATAGCCGCAGACTGGCACAGACTGCAGTCGATAAATGACAAAACCTACCGAATGTGCCATGCAAGAGCCCGACTTCATCGCGCTGTTCAATGCTAAAGCTAATACGCATAAGTCAAAAAGAAAAGGTTAGAGGGGCAAAAACCCCAAGGGACAGTTTGGAACGGCTATTCGGCTTCGGCGGAAGAGTCCACGATGGATTTGATTTCTTTATTTAGCGCGTCGGGTAAACCAAGGATGCTAACGTCCATGAAACCACGGATAATCAAAGACACGGCTTGTTCGCGGCTGAGCCTGCGGGTCATGAGGTAGGTGATTTCTTTTTCGCTGATTTTGCCTACCGCAGCTTCGTGTGTGATTTCGACTCCTTTCTTAGTTGCGATTAGCTCGGGTATGGATTGCATATATGAAATGTCGTCCATGATGAGTCCTTTGCATTCGAGGTGACCTTTGCAGTCGGGGGTGGTGCCTTCGATTAAACCGCGAATAATCATGTTGGAGCCTTCGCGGGTGATGGCGCGGCTAACCATCTCGGCTTTGCTGCCCCTTCCAGTAAGTACCGCTTTGGAGCCTAAGTCGAGTTTGCTGTTTTTTTGACCGTAAACAATGCTGTTAAAAATCGCTCTTGAATCTGTGCCAGTGCAGAAGGCTGCGGGGTACATTTGGATGTCACGGACAGGACGCATACAGACATAGTTGCTCACAAAGGTTGCGTTATCTTCGATTTGGGTGGCGCTTCGGGGACGCACCATAGTGTCTTCGCCCCATTGGTGAATCATAGTGAAGTTAAGCGTGGCGTTCTTCTTGACATAGATTTCTGAAGCGCCAAGATGTGATGAGTCTTTAACGCTGGAGTGCTGGATGCAGCTGGTGATTATGTGGGCTTTAGAGTTCTCTTCGGCGATGATGATGTTGTGCACACGCTGCTCAAGGTTGCGCTGAGAGATGAGCATACAAGACTGCAGGGGGAACGTGATTTCAGCTCCCGCCAAAATCCGCATAAAGTAACCGCCACTAAAGTCCTCAGCGACTTTTTTGGTATACTCGTCTTTGTCTTTGCTGACCAGTTTCCAGAAATAATCTTTTAACCAATCATACTTTTTGAGGGCAACTTTGATATCGAGTAATTCGATTTTACCCTCATATGCTTCGTTGATTTTCGCCGCAATGGTCTCATGGTCTAAGTGTAGGTACGTACCCGAGCGGTTTTTCTCTTGGGTTTCAAGCCCAGCTTTTTGGGCTTCTTCAAGAATTTGGTGGGGTATACGGGTTAAGTCACTTTCGGTACTCATGCATTCCATCCCTCATTGGTTCTTACTCTGCAAGCCACACATTCCTCGTAGCCTAAACGTTTTATATCCTCATAGATACGCAGGGGATCACGGTAACAGTGGAATTGACCCCTAAGAAGTATACAGCCATAAGAGGCTTTAATGTACTCTAATATGTCACCTTTATGGGTGATAATTAAAGCAGAGGCGCCAGATGATTCAACGTATTTCTGAATTTCAATAGCAATCATCCGTAGACTCTCCACATCCACACCCGAATCAGGCTCATCAAGAAGCAAAAGTCTAGGTTTAAGGAAAATCAATTGGAGAATTTCAGAGCGTTTACGTTCCCCGCCACTGAAACCCATATTCACATCACGATTAAGGAAGTTCGTTAACCGGAAAGCCTCAATCTGAGCCATCTCCTCAGCAGAAAACTCATCCGAGGAAGCTTTGCCCAAACAGAGTTTTAAGAGGTCACCCAGTTTCACGCCGGTAATTTCGGGCGGATTTTGGAAGCTCACAATCATGCCCAGTTTTGCTCGCTCATCAACACCCATTTTTGTTATGTCGACACCTTGGAAGATGATTTTTCCCGAGGATACTTCATACCCGGGTAGTCCCATAAGGGTGCTGATTAGGGTGGTTTTGCCGGAGCCGTTGGGTCCAAAAAGGATGTGGCTGGCGCCCTCTTTAAGGTTAAAGCTCAAATCTTTCAAAATGAGTTTGCCTTCAACCTTTACTGATAAATCGATTACTTCAAGCATTGACATTTGTGGTCTCTTAGAACTTGTTTATTGACTCACATAAGCTTTTTTGAAAATGTCAAAAGTAGGAAGCTAAGGAGCCCTCAGCAGATTTTGAGTACAACCACCTATTTTTTAAGACGCTTATCAACCAAACGGACAGGAGGCATCTTTTCCAAAATAGCCGGTTTAATGCAGACAGGAGACACAGTGTAGCTAAGAGAAGTCTTATGCGAAGACCCAAGCATCAACCACAACCTGCTCAAATCCTCCAACCCCAACGCATCCAAAGTTATTCTAAGGTCCCCTCCATCCGCCCCCAAATCACCCTGCAAATCTGCACCCCGAAACACAGGCTTCCCAGAAAACAACTGCAGCACCTTGCCCAAAACAAGCTGGTCATCCTCGCTTTTTTGTGTAAGGGGCGTAATTAGGTATTGGAGATTTAGGTAAAGAAGGGTCCGAGGGGACTGGGGGGTTTGCGGTTGGTTCCGCAGGCTAAGATTTTCAGTGACACGGTAGAGGTACACGGAGAGGTGGGGGTCTTTAGATTGGATGTCTCGTGGCGGGAATGCACTGATTTGTTTGGAGCTTCGGAATAGGAGCTTTAGAACGGGGTCGGCATGTATGCTTTGCCATAATGCTTCGATTAAGGTTGCAGTGGCGCTTTGTATGTTAGTGTGGCTGCTCACGAGGTTCCCTGCTAAGTTACTTTACTCGCCGCATTGATTCGAAAACTATCTCCAGAGTTTCGATGGCAATTTCGTTTCCTTTAGCGTTTAGGTCGGGACCTTTGTATTTGCAGGGCCATGCATTGGTGAACTCCCATCGGGCGACTTCGATGAATTCTTCGTCTAGCAAGACCACTACCATGTTTCGACGTGCAGAAGCCAGCTTTGTTTGCTCTACCAATTTGCGCCAATTATAGAGCTCCATAGACGCTGTTAGACCCCACTTCAAAATCAGATTGCTGTTCTTGATTAAACCGGATTGTTTTCGGACGGCAGCTAAGGAATCCGTGCCCTCGCGGAATTCAATTACTTCACTTTCGGATTCAGGGAAAATTACTTCGGAAAAACCTGCCTGTGCTATGCCGTCGATTTCTACTCTGAAACGGCAGTTGCTAAAGGGGTCTTTTCGTTGATTGCTGATTTCTTTTTTTGTAGACATACAAATCTTTTCCTGAAATAAGCTAACAAGTAGACGATAGGATATCTGCTGTTGAGCATATTAAATTTTTTTGAAAACAAAAGAAAAAGAGAGTTTGGGAAATCAATTTTGGGGCTGCTTTTTGCGCCTGTAAACCAAACCACCCACAACCAAAACAAGAACTATACCAACGATTATGGCTGCCACGTAGGTTAGGGTATCTTGGGGTATTGTTGGTTGATTGTTTACAACTGCAGATGGTTCGGGGGCTTGTTGGTTGGGGTTTGTATCACTGGTAGGGGAAGGGGTCGGAAGGGGGGGAGTGGCGGTAGGTTGTGCGGTTTGCGTGGGGGCAGGGTTGGTTGGTTTTGGCGTCACGGAAGTTGTGGAAGGGGGACTGTCGAAACTGCTCGTACCGGGAATGTTGCTTAATGGTTGGTTGGGTTCGGGGTTAGACACTGTGATGGTGCTCATTGTCATGGTTGTTATCATGGCTACCCAAGCGGCTCCGTTATATCCCGGGAGCACCAGTCGGAGGGATTCTGTTAGGGCTTCTTGGTCAAGTTTGAGGGCTATGATGACTTGGGGCTGCATTGCTAAACTGACGGGTATGTTAACGACGTATCCGTCGCTGGCGACAAACCCTAACGAGACCACATCGGATGAGGCGTTGGTCAGGCTAAGGAGGTAGCTCAGTTGAACGCCGCTCCAGTCTCCGGAGGCTAATACGCGACCGTAGCATAGCAGGTCGGAGTGTACGGTTGTTTGGGGCATATCCGTTAGTTGTCCGATAGTGTAGGTGTAGGTTGTGCCTTCGAGGTTAGTGATGTGTATGGTACTTGAGGATTGGGCTTGTGCGGGGGGTGTTGGGGTTATTGATATGATTAGGGCTATGATTGTTGTGATTAAGGCGGTTTGAATGAGGCGTTTTTTTGTTTTGGTCATTCATTCAACCAAAAATATATGACACGCGTCATACTTTTAAATGTGCCCCAACAAAAAACAAAAAACCAACATAAAAACATCCAACAACACAACGCTAAATCAAATAATCCTCAAGATACCGCACAACCAACCCATACGCCTCCGCACCATCAGGCCCAACCCTAACATCATGCTCAAACCTAATCAAAGCCACCCCCTCATACTCCCCAACCGCCTCATTATTAATAATCCTAAAAACACACCTAACCACCACCCCATCCTGAACCTGAAAAGTCAACAAAGGAAACCTAACACCAGGCAAATACAAATCATACTTACCCCCAACCCGCGCCTCAATCATAAAATCCTTAGTTACCTCCAACTGCAAAAGACTTTGCAACAAAGACTCACTATACGGCGGCAAACCAGATTCTGCCTCAACTGCCTCTTCAGAGGTGACGGCAGCGATTTTTTGTTGGAGGGATTCTTTGTCCCAGAGTTCAAGCTCACCTTTTTGGGCTTCTTCAGTTGCTTGGGAAGTAAAGTAGCCTGTGGTTATCACCATTGCTGTTTGGCAAGCATGATTGCGCATAGCCTCCTTAGCCATAAAAACCGCCACTTCAGATACGCGGTAGTTTTGTGGGCAACGCAGAGCCTGAACTGCGATGCGTTTATCATTTTTCGTAACCACCAAATTGATTCCTATAGCCGTTTGTTCCTGTTCAGGCTGGATTTCGTAGCCTAACTCCGTAAGTTGCCATTTTATAAAACGCGCAAACTCCCGTGCTGAGAGAGAGCCCACGGCGTAAATTGTAGCTACAGGTGCATCGTCGGGTTTAGCAACCCGTTCAAAGAGGCTTCGTGGATTCCCCGCTTCCGACTCGGGGAGGTTGGGGGGGTATTTTTTTTCTATCCGAGCCGCCAGCGCCTCTGCTTTGTAACGTGGAAGTCCCAGTTGGTCCTCAACAGCATCGGCTACTTCGAGGCGCGACGGTTGTTTTAGAATCTCTTTAAGCAGACCATCAAACTTTAGGCGCTGCACTATGCGTCCCCCGTTTTGTTAAAGCAGTCCGCACACAAAATTTTCCCCGACGATTTAGAGAGCTTGCCCTCGTCAACTCCGATGGTTGCTTGGCAGTTGCTGCATTTGGTTGTGTGTGCGGGGCAGAGTTGACGTTTGAATTCTTGGGTGTAAGTCAAATTTGATTTGGAAAAGATTTTGCCGCATATGTCACAGAGCCCATAATGTTGGATACATACGCTTGAATTGTCATGGCTGCACTTGAACTCCAAAAGGCGGCTGTGGCGTTTTCCACAGACAGAACAGACAAACCCGCCGTTGGATTCAACGTATTCGTTTAGTGTGTCATCGAGGGTTAGGGCTGCTTTTTTGGAGTAGATTTTTGCTGTATCTACGGATTGGCGGATGCAGTTGCCGCAGACGTAGAGTTCGTCTTGGGTGGCGTATCCCTCATGGAAGGGTTTACGGCATATGGGGCAGGTGACTTCGGGTTGTGTAATGCCTAAAACAAACGTGGCGTGAGTGGACGAGTGGTTGTCGAGTTCGAGTTCGAAGCTGACTTTGGAGGTGTTGATTATGAGGAGGTTGGCGAACTTCACGGCTATGGTGGTTATGAAGGATTCTTCTTCACGTTTGAGCAGCGCCTGATAGTTAGCTTGCCACTGTGGATAGTCAAATTCGTGCTTTCGGGCAATAACTTGCTCACGACGTTCCCTTCTTAGCCGTCTGTCAAAGCTTTTGAGTTTAGCCCGCTGCTCCTTGCGAAGAGGCAAATCAAAAAGAGCCAACTTTTGCTTAAGCAGTTCGCCGAGTTTTTTGTCTGCAACCTTCTTTAATGTTTCAAACTCTTCGGGCTTGATTTTCAACCGCGAATCACGGACTTCAATTTCAGGGTTCCTCAAAATTGAGGCTTCCTCAAACTCGCAATCATCAATTAAGTTGCCTTTGGTGTCCACAAGGATTGGGATGGCCTCTTCGTTTTTTGGTCTTAGGCGATTCTGGAAGGTTATCGAGTAGTAAAATAGGAAGTATTTTGCGGGCTCCTTTTTTGTTGCTGTTGCTGAATGGATTTTGGCGTTGTTTATCTGGTGATAGCAGGGTTGGGGCTTAATGCAGACACTGACAGGCGCGTCGCCTCCGGTAACGGTGGCACAGTCTTCGCACTCGAAGGCTGAATCTTTAAAGTATGTTCTTAGCACTGCTTCGAGGCTGTCTTTGGGTTCAAGATTTACTTGGCAGAGTACGCCGTTTTCTTGGCATTCGGAAAGGATGTGCTGAAAAACGGGGCTCCCCAGCGATAAGAGAACTTGTTTTTTATCTTTAGCTACCGCGGGGTCATAGGTGTATTCTGTTGCTTTTGCTTGGTTGGGGTATTTTATGGTGAACGTTTCGTCTGAGTCTTCAGTTAACTCGCCCTTCTGGGAGTCTACAAATGAGCGGATAAACTGGTGAATTTTTGTGCCAGAATATTTTCTGCTCAGCCCAAAACCCCCTGCGAGAATTTCTCCGCCAACTCCTGGTTCTTACGCGAAACGTCAAGGTCGCTGGCTAATTTTTCAAGTTCTTTTTGTATATCCAGCCGAGAAGTGCTCCGAAGCAAAACTTCCATGATGGTTTTCTGGATGTCCTGTGACCCTTCCTTTAGCTCCGCCAAAACCGTCTCCATTTTTCCGACAGTCATGGTGAACAGGTCGATTTTTTGGTAGAGAATATGCAGCACATAGTCGTCTATGGTGTCTTTGATTGTCAGGTTGAAGACTGTTACGTCGCGGTCCTGTTTGAATCTGTGGATTCGACCGATACGTTGTTCAATCTTCATGGGGTTCCAATGCAAATCGTAATTAAACATGATACAGCAGTTTTGCAGGTTTAACCCTTCCGCGCCAGCATCAGTCGAAATAAGGTACCTTGTTTGGCCGCTTTTGAAGTTCTCAATAACTTTGTCGCGTTCGTTTTGGTTCATGTCGCCTAAGAAGACGTCGGCTTTGCCGAATTCTTGATTTAGAACCTCTTTGAGTTTTCGCGCGGTAATTTTTCGTAAACAGAATATCAGGGCTTGCTCGTTTGGGATTTCACTCAGCACCTGTTTTAGCAGGGTGATTTTTGAGCTCTGGACTTTTTTTGCCAGTTCAATTAATTCGTTGGTGACTTTGATTTCTTTGGGGAATCGTTTCTGCCGATGAATCAAGGATTCAATCGATGCCTCAGGTGAACTTGAAAATGACTGCTGCAACGTAACGGCTTGAAACACCAAAATCGCGTTGCTCTGTGACGCGCTTAGCTTACGGGTGGGGTTCTCTTCTATGAGAGTCTCGATTGTTTTGAAGCGGTTTTGGCTCATGTCACGGAGGTAGTCGGTGGCTTTTTCGATAAATTGCTGTTCGCTCTCGTTTGCTTCTAGCGTGCGAGAATCCACGCAACGCTTTGTGAAGGGGATACCTGTTTGTTCTCTGCGGGTGCGGCACATGACCTCTCGAAGAATCTGCCGCAAATGAACCGCTTCTTCAGGTCTTACTACGCGGCTTTTAGCATCCTCAGCGAACCTTGCCACAAAAACGCCCTCGCTGTCAAGCATGCCGGGTTGGATGAGGTCTACGATGCTGTAGAGGTCAGTTAGTTTGTTGCAAAGAGGCGTGGCGGTGAGGAGCAGCATATGGTTTTTTCTTAGGTTTGCAAGGGAAGCTCGGCCTTTACTATGGCTGTTTCTAAAGGCGTGCGCTTCATCCACAACAACTAAATCCCATGGACGAGCCGCGATTATATCGAATTTTCTTTGCATCAAATTATGTGAACAGATAAGTTTGTCAGCGGTTTTTAGGCTCCTCACGGAGTTGTTGGCAACTGAGAAGACTTCGCCGAATTTCTCCGCCATCTCCGTTTTCCATTGCGTAAGGAGACTTTTGGGGGAAACAATCAAAACCGAGTTTATTTCTTCTCGAAGCAGCAGTTCCTTCATTATGAGTCCTGCCTCAATAGTCTTGCCCAAGCCAACCTCGTCGGCGAGTATCGCGTTGGCGTTCATTTCGTTGACCACTTGGAGGGCAAGTTGCATCTGGAAATTGTAGGGAATAAGTTTGGTTCTAATCGAGTCTAGCGAGATTAAGCGGTCGATTTTTCCTGACTGCTTAATGTTTAGGGCTTCCAAATTAAGCTTGAACGCTTCAAAGGAGCTGAAAGATTTGGCTTCTAGCCGCCGCTTTATATTGTAGGGGTCTGAGAAGCTTATGCCGTATCGGTGCTTAGTGTCGCTTTGCGGTGTTTGTTCGTTGAGCTCAAAATATTGGATGATCTCCGCGGGTGGGGTGGATTTGCGGGTGCTGGTTTTTCTTTTTTTATTTGCGGGGGGCGCCTCAGCTTGGGCGTTAAGGGTTATTTTTGCGGATGATTCACTCTCTTGAAGGCTGGTACATTCTCTGCAATCGTTACTCTTAGCATTTGAAGCCTCTGAACAGGGGAGTGGGCATCCAGAGTAGTCGGTGTTGGTGTTAACAGTCAAGAGAATCGCCATCTACTCAACCCCTGAGTATAAAAAGATAAATGAACAAAAACCAGAAAAGCTGCAAAAAACCCAGCCACTCGCCAGACCAACAGGCTAATCAGGACCCTCAGAGGCACCCTCTTCCCTCATTATTTGTGGGTAGATGATCAATTTTGTCTTTGTGTGGGTGTGGCGGTTTACGGTATGCCACAAGATGGTTGTTGGTTTGGGTTGTTTTTTGGGTTTGCTTTGCGTTTTGGGGTCTGTTTAGGTGTGGGATTACTGGATTTTACCACACGTTCAACATAGTTCTATGTTGAAGCCGACGCCATGTGAGTGTGGGAGCATGTATAGACTGTTTTTTTCTCCACAAGCCCCCCACCGCACAACACCTAAAATAACCAGCACAGAAACAAAAAAATTAAGACCACTGATATAGGGTGAACACCTATGAGTTCAAAAAAATATGCAGTCATCGTAACTTAGCTTGCGGAGCAATCCTTGTTTGATATAATGATTACCACCAGTGCACATTTACTACAAAGTCCGCGATTAATGCTTGCGGGGCACTAAGACGTTTCTTCGGACTACGCCGCTAAACACGGAAAACACCAGCAACCCCGCCAAAATCAGCACTTTGAAAACTGAAAAATCCAGCGCCAAAGACACCGAAACCACAACAATCGGCACCACCGACAACCACAGATACACCACAGGAAACAGCTTGAGCGCTTTTCGATTGAGGTTTTGGGTTCCCCGCTTAGCGAAGAACACATCGAAGAGTTTGCCCATGCCTATGGTGCAGGTTTCACATAGAAAACAGGATAAACATCCCTTCTTACCGAGCTTATAGTAAACCAGAAACGCAGCTACAACCAAGTAGCCTATTGCGGCGAAAATGTTGAAGAATGCGAAAGCGGCGGTTCCAAGCAGTCCCCATGCTATGACTGTTAAGTTGCCAAAGACTATTTGGCTTGTTGTGTAACGGACTTTTTCGGGTTTATTGGATATCATGGCTTTCCCTTTTCTTTTATGATTTGTTTTGCGACGCGCAGCGCTATCGCCGATGTGGTGAGTATCGTGGGCATTCCTTGCGAGCGCGGCATTAGCGAGAGGTCTGCTACCCAAAGGTCTTCAGGGAGCCCATCGGGATGCATCGACTCGACGTCTGCGGCTGTTAATGGCACTGTTCCGCCTATGTGCCCGCCATGAACCATGCCGTCCACAAAGGGGCCAGAGACGCCTGAGGCTTTCATTATTGCTATAGCTTTGTGTTTGGCTTCTTCTAAACGTTGCTTATCCAGCGGAGTGAGGGATTTTTTGACGACTCCATCAGCATCTACTGAGCCTTGCTCGACATCGGCGAGTTTAATCATCATGCCCACGCGGTTCTCGGCTGAAATGTCTCGCCAAGGCTTATGGAACCAGTAAGATAACAAGTCAAAGTAGGGGGAGAGTATGTAGTTGTCTTGTTTGGCGTACCACACCATCGGGGGCTCACAAAGCATCCGAGCATCCTTGCAAACGCCGCCCACCGTCAGTAGCACATCGATCCATAACTTGTCCGCAACGGGCAGACCCGAAGCCCTCAGAATCTGCGCGGTACCGATGCCGCCTGCCGCAAGCACCACCACATCCGCATCCAACCGCTCAACCGACGAGCCCCGACCAACCAAAACACCCTTAGCAGCGCCGTTCTCGACCACGACTTTTTGGACCCGACAATTCGTCTGCAAACGAATGCCTTTACCAAGAAGATCCTCGTAGGCTTTGCGGCTGTCCCATTTGGCGCCTGTAGTACAGCCTAATTCGCAGTAACCGCAGCCTACACAACGGGTCTGGTCGCAGGCGTGGGGCGTTGGCTGGGGGTTGAAACCGAGTTTTTGGGCTTCATCAAACATTTTTCGGCTCAGGGGACGCCACCGTTCCCTCGGGTAGGGACAGATGGGGAGTTGTTGTTCAAGTTCTTCGTATTCGGCTGTGAGGTCTAAGCCGATTTCCTTTAAGCCGTGCTCCGCGCGTACCATGCAGCCGCAGGCAATTGAGGTGCAGCCGCCTTCGGTGACGCCGACAAAAATCGCTAAGTCATCACTAGAACGCAGAGTCCGATAATGGGGAAAAACCCGTTTTATAGCATTAATGTCGTTTAAAAGCCAAGAACCGTGAAGACCGCTGAACCAAGATATTTTGTGACTCAAAGGACTGAAGGGTTTGCCTGCTTCGAGTAAGTCAACTTCGAAACCGTTCTGCGCCAGTTTACGTGCTGCAGTTGCGCCGCCCGCTCCTGAACCCACCACAATAGCCTTCATCTTGGGGTCTCCTCGACGTTTATTTCCGCGTGGCATGAGTTGCAGCCGCCAGTTAACATCTCTTTAAAGTGCATCGTTACTGTGGGGACTAAGCCGTTCACGACGCCTTCGTCAGCCGCGCTTAGAACTTGACAAGTTAATTCCGAATACACCGCTGCCAACGCGCATCGATTCACCGTAACAACCGCGTGGTATTTACTGACCCAGTGGGCATGAAATTCTATGCCTAACACGCGGTACATTATGTTGGCGGCTTTGACTAGGTCATTGGCGTTTTTTACTCCTAATCTGCGGCGGGTTTCTGCCCCCAACTCTTGACCAACCTTAAAGAGGGTTTTGCGACCCAACAGGATGGCTTGGTCTTTGCCGATTGCCCCCGCGAGCTTCTGCACCAGTTCCTTATGGCGCTTCGCCATCGCATTTCTCCGTTCAGGGAGGTTTCCAACCATAGGGGGCTCTGCCGCTTCGACGGAGAGGGGTGTGTTGTTTTTTATGAGCTCTTTTAATGCAATCGTGGTTTTGGAGTCCATTCTGGCTAATTCGCGATTAATCACCCAGTTAGGCGTCCACCAGTCCAGCAGAGTTAATCTCAAACCCATCGTATCACTCCGCCTTTTCTGCCCCGCCATAATGGGCGTCACCTTCAGGAGCTAACCCGCCATAAAGCGCGTCAATAACTTTTGATTGCCGCTCAATCAGCGTGTTGCGTTTTAGTTTTAGGTTCGGCGTTAACTCGCCGCCTTCTATGCTTAAATTGTATTTGAGCAGCGCCCAGCGTTTAATCTTCTCAGGATTAGATAAGCCCTTATTCATTTCTTCAATGTCGGCATCAATTTGGGTTTGGGTTTCGGGCGTCCATTTCTCTTTGGGCACCCACATCAATGCGCCACAGTAAGGTTTCGACTCGCCCACAAGCAGCACCTCAGACACGCCAGAAATCTCCCGTAGCAACCCCTCAATTTTGCCTGAGTAGATGCATTTTCCGTAGGCGGTTTTTATGACTTCTTTTTTGCGTCCAAAAATAACAAGGCTCCCCTCCTCGGTGATTTTTCCGATGTCGCCAGTCATTAGCCAGCCATCTCGGATTGGATGCGCATGGTGTCCCTCAAAGTATCCAACTGTAACCTGCGGGCCATGTACCATGATTTCGCCGTCCTCTGCAACCCGTATTTCAGTTTGGGGCATAGGTTCACCAACGGTTCCAATTCGGTTTCGGCCCAGTCTATTCATTGTGACGAGGGGCGCTTCGGTTAAGCCGTAGGCGTTGTGGATTTCTACGCCGAGCTGCCGGAAGTTCATTAGCATTCGCTCCTCGGAATTGGCGGATCCCACGATGAGTTGGGCGCATCTGTTTAGCCCTGCGCGTTTTAGAATAATTCCCTTCAGCAACCGTGCCAACAAACGCTTGAGTGCACCCTGCTTTTGATGCAGATAGAAGCCGCCGATTCGGTTTTTGGTCATGGCTTCCCAAATCTTCTCGTAGAGCCGGGGGACACCAAAGAAGATGGTGGGTCTAGCTTTGGGGAGGGTTTCTTGAAGTTTTCGGAAGTCTTCTAAAAAGTAAAGGTCCACAGCGGAAGGAAAATAGTAGGGTGAGTACGTGGCTAGTATACCTTCTACGACATGCCCCATGGGTAGAAATGAGAGGTAAGTGCCTTTGCGGTTGCGGGCAACCCAAGGAGCAATAGCCACGATGGATTCAGCCATGTAGAGGAGATTTTCGTGTTTAAAGATAGCCCCTTTGGGCTTCCCTGTTGTGCCAGATGAATACCGCAGAGTCGCGGCGTCTCCAAAATCTATTGGCGCGGTGTAATCCGATAAACTGCTGGTGGCTTTGGAGAGGAAATCAGCCCACGAAAACAGGTTTTTGCGATTTGAAGCAGCGGTGGTTCGGGTGAAGTATACTATGGGTATGTCTGTTTTGAGTTCGTCAACGCGGTTTAGGAGCCCAGGTATGCCGATGAAGAGGAGTTTAGCTCCGCTGGCTTCTAAGATTTGGTCGACATCAGGGGGCGGGGAGGTATAGTATAGGGGCACACTTACCGCGCCAACGATGCCGATGGCTATGTCTATTGCTAGGTACTTGGTGCAGTTGAGTCCCGTTAAGGCAACGCGGTCCCCTTTACCGATGCCCATAGCTTTTAGCGCGGCGGCGGCAGCCAAAACCTCCTTGCGTACCTCTTGAGCCGAAACATGCAACAATTTTCCCTCCACGACATCGTAGAAGGTGATAGGGTAGCTTTGGCTTTCCAGACGGAACATGACTTGCTCATGCACGGTGCGGTCGGACCTATGGAAGAAATTGTAGTAGGTAGCGTATTCGAGGAGGTGGGGCAGCATTTTACGCCAATCCATCGCGTAATGCCCAAGCAAAGCGTCAATGTTGGTTCTTTGGAATTGTTTGTTTTCACTAAAGTAGGGTGCCAGCGATGTTAGGGCGTCAAAAACGCGGGGGTTGCCCATTTTTAGGCTGCGTTGAAGTTTTATGAAGCGTCGCAGATTGGAGGCGGACATGCTGAGGTAGATGGGTTTTGGCAGGTTGACGTTTAGGTTGGTTTTTGCCCATGCTTGCACGGCGTCTATGAGTTCTTCGATGGTGGGTAGGGTTTCTTGGGGCGCCACCAGATGGAAGGTTTTGCCCTCCGCCCCTGAATTAAACGTGAGTTGCGCGATGGCTTTTCCGACGTAGTCTACGGGAACAACGTTGACTTTGAGCGTACGCTTCACAGGCATCAAACGCATTCTGCCCGTCAAATAGAGCCTAAGCGGAAAATAGAACGTATTAAAGGTCTTTATGGCGCCCGTTTCGGAGTCGCCCACAATCATGGAGGGACGAAAAACCGATACAGCGAACTCTTTTTGGGCAGCTTGGACTAAGAGTTCGCCTTCGTATTTGCTGCGTTCGTAATTGGTGAAAAATCCGTATTCGTCGGTTAAGGCGTCTTCGCAGACAAGTCCCGTTCGACCTCCCGCGACGTAGGCGGTTGAAACATGAGAGAAGCGTTCAAAGCAGTGATGTTTGTTTGCGGTTTTGGCGAATTCCAGTAGGTTTCGGGTTCCTTCAACATTGGTTTTTCGCAATGTTTCTAGGGGTAGAAAACGCCAGTCCGCTGCTGTATGGATAATATGGGTTACCCTTTGGGTGAGTTCGGCGTATTTTTTGTCGGTTAAGCCGAGGTTGGGTTGGCTTATTTCGCCGCAGACCACCTCAACCCGCCGCTGGTCTATCGCCGAAATGAGTTCGGGCCAGTCCCACCAGTTTCGCCGCAACCGCAACAACGCAGTGTGAGAAGATTTGTCTCTAACCAACGCCAAAACAGTAATTTCCTCATCTGCGAGGAGGTAGCGGGCTATCTGGGTTCCTAAAAAGCCAGTGGCTCCCGTTAAAAGCACCGTTTTCATGCTAACCACTCCGGATGGCGCTCTTTAAGGAAGGAGCTGAAGAGTTGGGTGTTTCTTTTTTCGCGTTCCACGTATTGCAGATAACCAACGCGCAGTTTAGCTTTTATGGAGTCATATTCGGAGAAAAGGGCGGCTACATTTTCGCTTAGGAGCTTGTATCGGTTGGGGTCTTCGTGGTCTACGAATAACTCGTCGATTCCTAAGTCACCGTAGAAGTCTTTTATGCGAAGGTCATGCCCGATGGCGGTTTGGGGAACCTGACTGGGCAAAGAGAGCACGCCTGCGTGATACCGAGAGGTTATCAGCATATCGAGACTTCGAAGGATACTGGTCATCTGCGAAGCATTATACTCTATGGAGGTGAAGATTTTGGTTTTGTCAGCGTGCTTCATCCGCTTCTGGATTTTTCTACCAAACGCTGTATCCAAGCCCTCCATGCTTAAAAGCGCCACATAGGTGCCGTAGCGCTCTATCATTTCGTCAGCTTGAACCGCCAACACATCCGCCAGCAACTCGCTTTTTTGTTGGCTCTCCGTTGTGTGCATGTAATAGTAGGGCCATCGGTAAAGGAACTTTTTGGATGCCCATGGACGAACCACAACAGGCCACTTATAGATGTCCTCGGCGGCTATCCCCACAACGTAGGAGGCTTCAGGCCAAACCCGACTAAGCAAACCTTCGTCGCGCGGGTCAGGGTTAAAGGCAAAGGCGTTATCCGCGGTGACTTCTATGGGAGCTGTGACCTTCCAACTTTTGAGGCGTTCTGCAGCCTTTTGGGTGCGGGCTAAGATGAGGTCGGTTTTGCTGGCTTCCCGACGTATTAGCCAACGGTTAAAGCGTGAGGCATCTCCTGCGTCGACTGAGTAAGCAACGCAGGGTTTTTTCATGGAATGGGCATATCGGGTGGCTGAAAGATAAGACCATAACAAGGCAGAGGCCCATGTGTCCATGTAGCAGCTGCCCTCGACCAGCAGGATTAAATCGTTTTGTTTGACAAAGTTTCGGAGTTCCACAAACACAAATGCAGGGTGGACGGGTCTGATTTTTAGGGTTGATGTTTCGGTGAGGTAGCGACGTAGATTGGCTTGATTAAGTGAAGGCACCGTGATGACGGCGTCTGGGCCTACAATGCTGCGGATTTCCTTGATTACGGCGAGGAGTTTTGCTTCCGCTCCTGTATTGTTTGCCCCATTGTAGCCCACTAGCAGAATTTTTGGTGCCAACCCCTTAGCAACCCCTGCGTTTTACGAGTCTAAATTCCCTGAACTGTTTAGCTCATTTAATATAGCTTCAGCATTTGAATTCATCTAATAGTATTTATGAAGTACTCTATATTGCGTTTAATTCCCCCTGAAAATCACGCGGCAAACAAACTATGCTTCAATCAAGCGTCGGAGCAAACGTACCAAAACAACCGCGGCCACAGTAACGAAGACAAAAACAGCAATCGTACCCCAAAGTGAAACCTCTGGAACAGTCGGCGAGGGAGTTGGCGATTCCGTGGGAATTGATGAATCCCCAGAGGGGTCCGATATTACTGAAACGATTGTTTTCTCCGAATATGTTATATACACTTCATCTTGGTCGTCATCATAACACATTCCCTGCGGTGGACCATCCAGCGGCACGGTAGCAATTACCGTATTATCGCTGTCGGAGATGACCGATAGCGTACTTGAGCCGTAGTTCGCAACAAACACTCGACCATTAATCGCGTCATAGGCTAAAGCGATGGGGTTGCTGCCTACATCAATTGTGCCAATAATTTGGTGGGTGGCATCCGAGATTATTGTAACTTGACTGCCGTTGTGGTTAGCAACGTAAATCGCGGCTTTGGCTGAATCATAAAGCACAGCTATAGGCTGCTTTTCTACAGGTATTATCTCGGTTACGGTGTTGGTGCTGTCAGAGATGACGTAGACCGCGTCGGTATTAACGTGACCAACAAATATCTCACCCGTCTCGGAATCATACGCTAAAGAGCAGGGCTGGTTTCCAACAGGTATAGTTGCAATCACCGTGTTGTCGCTGTCTAAAATCACTGAGACCGAGTTAGAGTCGTAGTTGGCAACAAAAATTTCTCCCAACATAAAATCATAAGCCAACGCGGAGGGGCGACTACCTACAGTCATTTTGGCAACTACAGTGTTGTTGCTGTCTGCCAGCACGGTAACTGAGTCATCGCCATGATTAGCCACATACAGCATTCCGCGCCCCCAATCGTAAACGATGCCGTAGGGTCGAGAAGCCATCTGCAAGTTAGAAACTACCGTGTGGGTCTGGTCGGATATTACCGAGATTAAGTCAAAATCAACGTTAGTTAGATAGATGGCATCCTTGGCGGAGTCGTAGGCTACTCCGTACCAGCCGCCGTAAGTGTCCATCGCTATCGTATGCGTTATAGCATAGTCCTCGGCAGCTGCAACCGAGAAGCAGCAAACTAAGAAAAAGACTAAAACAATCCCGAAAACCTGCATAAGCCGATTCTTCGCCATACGTCATCAATCAAACATACCTTCAAGCGGGTAAATAATTTACTCAAATACACTTATCAGCGCGGATTACTTGCAGACAAAAAGGGCGATAGAAGTCTTTTAATCAAACTTGACATAGCTACATTTGAGGAGAATTTAGTGAAAACGTTAGTAACTTACTATAGTAGAACGGGTACTACAAAATTTGTGGCTGAAACCATCGCAGCCGAACTCGGAGCTGACATCGAGGAAATCGTTGATTTAAAAAAGCGGTCGGGCAAAATAGGCTGGATAATAGCGGGTAAAGAGTCTACTCAAGAAAAACAAGCCGACCTCGCCCCAACCAAACTTTCACCCAAAGACTATGACCTCATAGTTCTTGGAACACCGATATGGGCTGGGAAACCTACCCCCGCCATCCGAACATACGTTGCCAAAAATGACCTTTCAGGCAAAAAAGTGGCGTTATTCTTTACGGCAGATTCTATTGCTACGGCCGCAGTGGAGAGGACAAAGGCGTTGGTTACTAACGTGGTTCTTGTTGGGGATGTTGTGTTGGCAAGGCCTTTGGTTAATAGGGATGAGACTAAGAAGAGAATTGTGGAATGGTGTAACAGCTTAAAGACCGTGGAATAGGGTGCTTTACACGCCACAGTATTACTTTTTGATAAAACAGTAACACTTATATGGCTTGTAACCAATACAATAAACAGCGAACCAAACTGGGGAACTCTACTACCCTGCCAAAAAGCAACCCCTCCCCAGTGTGCGCCAAGCCAAACCTTTCGGTTGGCTGTAAACAACCGAAACCCCCAAGGCGACTAGTCAAGCCCAGACAACTAATCGGGTTAACTTGGCACATACAATTTTTTAACCCAACACAATTCAGCGCGGAGCAACGTCATTTTTCCATCCTTTTAGCGGCTACAATCACAGTACCAACATGAAAAAAGAAAGCTTGCTGAGCCGTCTTCTCCTCCAGCTCACTGCACCAACGGTCCATTTCTTGGGTGGTTGCCACTTTTGCCTTTAACGCCTCAGTCACCAACCAGTCACTAAAAGGGGTTTCAGAAAAGTCTCGAATAACAATCGACAGCACCTTAACCTGCCCATCCAAAAAGCCGCCCTGTCGGGTCAACTCAAGCAGTTGACGCCCAGCTAACCCGTTAGGACGCATGCGATCTCTAAAAAAGCTGGTCAGGCGCCGTTCTAATTCAAGGTCACTAAAGTTTACACCAACACTTGTCCAGTCCGTGTCCACCAAAACAAGGAACCCTCCAGGTTTGAGTACTCTCTGTAGTTCCGCAATTAAAAAAGGCGACGAGGCAGGAGGCAAAACCTGAAAAAGACGCTTCGCATAGACTCGGTCAAACTTTCCGTCCTCAAAGGGAAGCTTGTGGGCATCGCCGACCATGCACACAACATTAGAGTACTGTTTGGAGGATATGTTGGCTTGCTGTATCATTATAGGGTCGCAATCAACATCCACCACAAACCCGCCTATGCCGACAGAACCCGAAAACATGTCGGTGGAAGTGCCCGGACCACAGCCCACCTCCAAAACCTGCATCCCCTGTTGTAGTTGAAGCATCCGATAGCTTTCTTGATTGACAACGTCCTCTTCGCGGGCTCTCTTTTTAAGGAACTGGGCGGTAACGTAGCTTTTGTTTTCTTTAGTGTTCTGCATCCTAAAGCATCCGTTATAAGGTAAGCAGAAGATACAATTAAGAACTATGCAAAAAAAATGCTTACAGAGAATACACAGTAGGTTATTGATTGGGAGATTGCGGGGATTTGAACCCCGTACAACAGTTTTGGTCTAGCGCTGTTCGAGGGGAACGAAGGTTCTCTCGAATTCACCCACATAATGCCCCTGCGGACGCAAAAGCACCGCATCCTCGTATTGCTCAAGTACATGGGCGACCCAGCCGGATATTCTTGCCGAAGCAAAGAACAGCGGGAAGAAGGCTTTCTGGACGCCTAAAGCATCCATCGCGACTGCCGCGTAGAAGTCTACGTTGGGGTAAATCTTCTTTTTCTCATAAACCAACCGCTCAATCGTCATGCATCTGTTGTAGAGGCCCTGCGAGCGTTCGCGGTGACAGAAGTCCTCGACTATGCCGCGGAGGTGTTTGGTTCGGGGGTCTTGAGCCTTATAGACGCGGTGGCCAAAGCCCATAATCTTTTTCTTTTCATCTAGCAACCCTTGAATGTACTCCTCGACTTCTGCTTCAAGGTTTATTTCATCAAGCATATCCATCACTTTTTCGCTGGCGCCACCATGTAAAGGACCCTTAAGCGTTCCAATAGCGGAGGTTATCGCGGAGTACATGTCAGAGTTGGTGCTTGCTGTTACACGAGCCGCGAAAGTGGATGCGTTAAAGCCATGGTCGGCATGCAGAATCATAAACCGATGAATAACGCTGGCTTCTTTGTCGTCTGGAACCTCACCTTTGAACATGTAGAGGAAGTTCTTTGAGAAGGCAAACTCCTTCTTTGGCTCTGGAACGGGCAGGTTTTGGCGGCTCCTATGCAGTGTTGCAACGATGGTTGGAACCTGTGCGACCAGTCGAGTTGCTCTGCGCATGTTTGCGGCTGTTGAATAGTCTCCGATGTCGGGGTCATATTCGCCTAGATGGGAAACTTCGGTTCGTAAAACATCCATGGGTGGACAATTTTTTGGGGTAGCGTGGATGCTTTTTATGATTGGTTCCGGAAGATGCATCTCGTTGAAGAGTTGGCTGCAAAAAGTATCTAGTTCTTGTTTGTTGGGCAGGTTCCTGTGAATCAGCAGGTAAGCTATTTCTGCGTAAAAGGCTTGCCCTACTATGTCATCTATATTGTAACCTAGATAGTACAAGAAGCCATTGGGGTTTACGTAGCTGATTTTGGTTTCTGCTGCCGCGACATCTCTTAAGCCGCGAACAACTGATTTTTCATCGTTTTCACACATGTTAATCACCTTCACCTACAGCGTATACGCCCAGCAAACTAACGGGTAACCAAAGAATCATCCGCTACTAGCTTTTCCGATTGATACCCGTGACGGAGCACAAATGCATGTAGCTATGAAGGTTAACTTAGCGTTTGAGATTTAAATGCTTTACACAAAAAAGACACCTTTTTGGAGGCAAAAATAGTCACAAAATGAGAGCATTCGTAGCATCGATAAATAGTTTTGAAGTAATCCTACTTGACTGATGCGCCCTAAAATCAGAGAAAAACGGAATAAATATCAAAAATGGAAAAGCCATCTGAAAAACAAACATTAAGATTGAAAAAGGATTTAGGGAGAGCAGTTGCAGGAGCAGTTACAGTTGTCTGTGTTGAGCCATTTCTCATGCCATTTATAGTTCTTGCAGTCGCCTTTGGAGGCACAGGACCCGCAAGGGTCTTCGTTGGAGGCTTCGTTAAACATGTCAATTAGTGCTTTCTCGAATTTAGGGTCAAGATTTAGTTTTTTAACTTGCTTTTCAAATTCGCCAGTCACTTTGATTCTCCTCAAATAGTACTCTACACGGCGAGTTATTAACACTCGCAAAAGATGAGCAACCTTTTAGCTCAAATTTGAGGAGCTCAACCGATTTAAGGCTTAAAGGGAATGACAGAGTATAATAAAACAGTCAAAGCGAGGTCTGTTTCGGTGACCACAAAATCCATAATTATTATTGGCGCTGGCCTAGCGGGTTTAGCAACCGGCTGCTATGGACAAATGAACGGTTATAAAACCAAAATATTCGAACTGCAAACTAAACCTGGCGGCGTCTGTGTCTCTTGGCAAAGAAAAGGCTACACGTTTGATTACACAATTCACAACCTGTTCGGCATCGTCCCTGACTCTAAAGACAACAAACTTTGGAAGGAACTGTCTGCCTTCAGCGCCCCTCAGACGTACAGGTTCAAAGAATTTGTTCAAATAGAAGACACTAACGGCAAAGCGTTTACCGTTTTCACAAACTTAGACGAGTTGGAACGGCACATGATGGAACTCGCACCTAAGGACCAGAAAAAAATCAGCGAATTCATAAAGACATGCCGACGTTTCAGCAACTATGACTTATTCGCCGCGATGTCAGGCGGTTTTAAAGTGCTCTTTAAGATCCTGCCAGTGTTGGGTCCATTGATGAAGTATAGCAAAGTAACAGTCGACGAGTTTGCTCAAGGTTTCAGCGAACCCTTCCTCCAAAAGGCTTTCCCCACAATCCTGTATGACATTTCGGGAGTGCCCGTTTTGATACCGATGATTTTTCTGTCTGCCCTAAACAAAGGCGACGGCGGGTGGCCAATCGGCGGTTCCATGGCACTTTCAAAAAACATTGAAAGACGCTACATAGAATTAGGCGGAGAGGTAGCTTACCGCTCGAAAGTTGTAAAAATCTTAACACAGAATGATAAAGCAATTGGTGTACAATTAGAAGATGGCTCACAACATTTCTCCGAAATCGTGGTCTCCGCGGCAGATGGGTATTCCACAATATTCAACATGTTAGAAGAAAAATACGTTAACGACGCTATACGCACTTATTACAATTCGTATCCGAAGACCATTTCTTTTGGGTTTGAAGTCTGGTATGGAGTCAAACGAAGCTTCAGCGGTGAACCCCACTCGCTGGTGCTTTTCCAAGATACGCCAGTCACATTTGAGGGACGGGAATATAACAGGCTGGATGTTGAAATCTTCAATTTTGACGCCACACTTGCTCCAGAGGGCAAAACGGTAGTCAAAGTTGTTTTTGATTCAAACTATGATTACTGGAAAAAACTAGCCGCGGACAAAGACAGGTACCGTGAAGAGAAAAAGAAAATCGCGGACATGATTGCTGAGAGGTTAGACAAGCGGTTCCCAGGATTTACAGAGCAAATCGAGGTGGTCGATGTGGCCACACCCGTTTCTGTAGAACATTGGACAGCTGCTTACCGCGGTTACTGTGTTCCGTATCCTGCACCCAAGGACTTAGCTAAAGAAGTAGCCAAAAATGGAGTTAGCAAAACACTTCCCGGACTCCGAGCATTCCATATGGTTGGCCAATGGGCTGGCGCGATGTACTCTACAAATCAAGTTTCCCAAATGGGGCGCGACGTCATTCAACAACTTTGCAAAGAGGACAAAAAAGAATTCGTAACAAACAATAAATAATTAGCTAATTTGCGTTAAAGGTTTAGTCAAAAAATTTTCATTAACGACAAGCGAGCTAAAAGCTTTAAGCCATAAATTACAGAGACAGTTTTATGAAACCTGTATATTTTGACTTGACCGTTTTCGACGTGGAAGCGACACGAAAATTTTTAGAGAACGTCTTTGATTGGCGTTTTGAAAAGTTCCCCATGCCCTATGAATATTACCGAATTCAAGCGGGTCCTGAAAACGAACCAGGAATAGATGGAGGCGTCGGAGAAGTCAAGGATTCAAAGATAAGCGGTGGAAAACCTCTAACTTTAATTACAATCGGAGTCGAGGACCTTGATGAGTGTCTCAACGATGTGAAAGAGAATGGCGGAAGTATTCTTGAACCAAAAATGGCTATTCCCGGGGTGGGGTGGTATGCCACATGCTCCGAGCCGGGTGGTCTCCCCTTCGGCTTGATTCAAACGGACCCCAATGCAACATAGATCCGAATCCAGAACCCATTTGCAGTTAAAATCAGATTCTAAGGTCTTGCCTGCCACAGAAGGAATAGGTAGTTACTATTCATTATTTTGTGCTGCTACACTTTTGACAAAGCCCATATACGTCCATGCGTTGCCCAGTTGGTTTGAATTTTGTGGTTTCAGTAACCTTGTGTGTTATTTCTTTTATTGTCGCATCATCTAGGTCTTTGATGCTGCCACATTTTAGGCAAACCAAGTTTATGTGCGGGAGCATATAGGAATCAAAACGGGCTTGTCCCCTGGGAAAATTGATTTCCTGAACTAAATTCAAATCTCTTAGTACTTCTAAAGTTTTGTAGACTGTCGCTAGACTTACTGTTGGATGGATTTTTTTGACCGCCTCATATACTTCTTGGGCGGAGGGGTGGGTTCTGCTGGTTAGTGCGATTCGGCATATGGCTATTCTTTGGGGGGTTGCCTTGTAGCCTTTGCTTCGTAGTGCGTCTATTGCGGAGGTGTCTGTTTTATGGTAGGCAGTCATACTTATTATTAGATAATAATAATTCTTAAATAAAGCTTCTCTATCCCGTACTATCATACAAAGGAGACTTTTTGAAATGAATGACAAAAAGGGAAACACTAGCCCTAAAGGCGCATCAAACATAGACTGGTGGCCAAACCAACTAAACTTACACATCTTACACCAAAACTCCAAGCTCTCCAACCCAATGGACAAAGAATTCAACTATACAAAAGAATTCAAAAAACTCGACTACAACGCTCTAAAAGCGGACCTAAAAGCGTTGATGACCGACTCAAAAGATTGGTGGCCAGCCGACTTCGGACACTACGGAGGACTCATCATCCGAATGGCATGGCACAGCGCCGGCACATATCGCAAAGGCGACGGACGCGGAGGCGTAGCCGGAGGAGCACAACGATTCCCACCCCTTAACAGTTGGCCAGACAACGTTAACCTCGACAAAGCACGCCGTCTACTTTGGCCGATCAAACAGAAGTATGGCAAAAAAATCTCCTGGGCTGACCTGATGATTCTTGCTGGAAACGTTGCGCTTGAGTCGATGGGTTTTAAGACCTTTGGTTTCGCCGGTGGACGAGAGGACGTCTGGGAACCACAGGAAGACGTTTACTGGGGTTCAGAAACCACTTGGCTAGGCGGAGACAAACGCTACTCAGGGGAAAGAGACCTTGAAAATCCGCTTGCCGCTGTGCAGATGGGACTAATCTACGTTAACCCAGAAGGCCCTAACGGTAATCCAGACCCTGTTGCTGCCGCCAAAGACATCCGCGAGGTCTTCGCCCGCATGTCAATGAACGACGAGGAAACAGTTGCCCTAATCGCGGGCGGACACGCCTTTGGCAAAACCCACGGTGCGGGTCCCGCATCAATGGTTGGTCCCGAGCCTGAAGCCGCCCCCATCGAGGAACAGGGACTGGGCTGGAAGAGCAAATTTGGCACAGGCAAAGGTGACGACACAATAACTAGCGGCATAGAAGTCATCTGGACCCAAACGCCAACTAAGTGGAGCAACAACTTCTTCCGAAACCTATTCAACTTCGAATGGGAACTAACTAAAAGCCCCGCAGGCGCATACCAATGGAAACCAAAAGGCGATGCAGGCGCAGGCACCGTACCCGACGCGCACGACCCCTCAAAGCGTCACGCGCCATCTATGCTCACCACTGACCTCGCCCTACGATTTGACCCCGTCTACGAAAAGATTTCCAGACGCTTCTATGAGCATCCAGAGCAGTTAGCGGACGCGTTTGCCAGAGCATGGTTCAAGCTCACCCACCGCGACATGGGTCCGCGTTCACGCTATCTCGGCCCCGAAGTCCCCGCCGAAGAGCTGATTTGGCAAGACCCCATACCCGCAGTCGATTATGAACTGATTGATGAGCAAGACATAGCAGACCTCAAGGACAAAATCCATGCCTCAGGATTGTCAATCTTGGAGCTGATTTCAACTGCTTGGGCATCTGCGTCCACCTTCCGTGGCTCCGACAAGCGTGGCGGCGCAAATGGGGCGCGTATCCGTCTTGCCCCGCAAAAGGATTGGGAAGTCAACCAGCCCCCTCAACTAAAGCATGTGTTAGAGGTTCTGGGTGGAATTCAAAAGGGATTCAACAGCGCTCAGTCAGGCGGTAAGAGGGTTTCGCTTGCTGACTTGATTGTTTTGGGGGGATGTGTCGGTGTGGAGCAGGCTGCAAAGAAAGCAGGTCACGAGGTAGCAGTGCCGTTTGCGCCTGGACGCAACGATGCCTTGGCGGAGCAAACCGATGTGGAAGCATTTGCTGTTCTTGAACCATTTGCGGATGGTTTTCGTAACTATCAAAAAGCCAAATACGCCGTATCAGCAGAAGAACTCTTAGTTGACCGCGCACAACTGCTAACGTTAACCGCCCCCGAGATGACCGCTCTGATTGGTGGCATGCGCGCCCTAAACGCCAACTTCCAGCGGTCCCAGCACGGAGTCTTCACCAAGCGACCAGAAACGCTCACCAACGACTTCTTCGTAAACCTCCTTGACATGGACACAACTTGGAAGGAAACCTCCCAAGATTCGGATGTGTTTGAGGGACGTGACCGCACAACAGGCGAACTCAAATGGACGGGCACCCGCGTGGACCTCATCTTTGGTTCGAACGCTCAGCTTCGAGCCTTAGCCGAAGTATACGCAAGCAACGACGCGGAGGAGAAGTTTGTGGAGGATTTCGTGGCGGCTTGGAACAAGGTGATGAACCTTGACCGCTTCAACCTCGCCTCAAAAAGCTAAATCTGGACGGGGCAGGAGAAACCAAGCCCACCCTCTTTTTATTAAAAACCAAAACAGGATTTGTTAATCAGAGACAATCTTAAAAGCGCAACCCACAAATAAGCAAATAGGTGGTTGCATGCTTGTTGAGATAAAAGTTGATGGTCAAGTCTGGATAGAATTAACCGTTAAAGACCAAATAAGCCCCGCAGTGTTAAAGGAGCTGGAATTAGCATATCAAAGAATCGTGAATCAAAACAAAACCTCGGCGGTAATGAGGGTTCATCAGCTTAGGAAAAAATACGGCTAAACACCAAACCAAACTCACCATGCGGCCAGCGTCGATTTTTTTGCATGCCTGTTTTTAGGTTTCAGGTTGTGTTTTTGCTGGGAACCTTCGAGCAATCAGGATGTTGGCAAGGGGGAATAGAATGCCCCAGGCGAAACTAACCAGTATATTGACTATGAAAATGCCCAAGGCGTTTCCAACAAGAAAGATTAATCCAAGTATGCCGTTTGCGATAAGTAACCATTTTATTTTTCTGTCAGGCTTCTCCAAAAAAAGCGGCACTACACATAACAAAGATATGCCCATAAAAGCGTACCCTAAAGCCGCCAGAGTCCAGAATAACGAATGCGGATTTGGAGCAACAAACAGCCAAAGCCCCAAGAGTTCATGATTAAGCAGGCTCTGCTGAACAAATGACAACTGGATATAGTAGTGAATGCTAAGAACTGTAGCACAAATCAAAGAGAAGTAAACGCCCAGTTGACTAAAGAATTTCTTATCCTTTGGCGCAAAGAAATGGATACAAGACATCAACACCACAAAAACCGTTCCCAGCGCCAAAGAAGGAACCATAGGTAACATTTGGCTGCTGCTAAAAGTGCTTGCATAAGTTTCTATGTCAGTTATTGATGTCAGGGGAAAAAGTATTGTGGACAGGATCATTCCTGCGTCAATAAGAAAAACCAGTACCGCAAGAATGAGTGCAGACCAGAACCCCAGTCGACTTGCCAGCGTATTCATGCCTGCAGCTATGAGTTGTTAGAGTATTTATTACTTGCAATTGGATTTAGAATTTGGCAAATAAATCGAGTTATAGGCGGTGGGGTCGCTGGAGTTTGAACCTATACTCAGGCGTCCCTTTCACTTTCTACGCAGCATTTCTTTCCCTTTTTATTTAGGGCTTATTGGTGTAATTACGATTTTTTCCTGTGAGTGTCGTAGTCTAGTTAGTCTAGCAGGGTACAGTCGCCACAGACATAAACATTCAAATTTGTGTTTTAGCAGCCACTTTTTTCTGGTTACATGAAGCGCTAAACTAACAAGATAGCTATTTTTTTGTTATATAGACGATATTGTTTTATTAATTAAAACGTCGTAAAGTCATCAGTGTGTAATTACAGTTGAAAGCAAGCGAGCTAGTAGAAGAATTAACGGTTTTCGGGCTATCGGTAAATCAAGCTAAGGTTTACTTGTCTATACTTCGTTCGAAGGGGTCACGAATAAGCGCCGTAGCAGATGATACGCAGATTCACCCTCAAGATATATGTAAAATATTGCCCAAACTTGAAAAAATGGGTTTGATAACAAAAACAACTGAGCGCCCATTCTTTATTACGTCTATTCCCTCCGCGAAGGCGCTTCCCCGAATCATTCAAGCAGAACAGCAGATAGCCAACAATAAAATTAACCGCATGAAAGCCATAACAGACCTACTCCAAACAATAGAGGGCACACAAACAAAAGACGAAAATCACCCCCAAAGCGACATACAAGCCACTTTTCTAGTTACGGATAACACGGTCAATAATACGTTAGATCAAGCATTCGAAAAGGCCAGAGTTCGGTGTGATTGCGTCCTAAATTTCGAGCTAATAAGACGGAGAATGCCTTTACTTATTAATCGTTACCGAACTCTAGTTTCCCATAAAGTAAAAACAAGACTGCTGATTGATGAAACGAATAATACAGAATCCACTGAAAAAGTGTTGGAACAAATTGTGCCATCTATGGGCAACTTTACGCTAAAACAGGGAGGCAAAATTACGGTTAAACCGTATGTAATTATTGATGACAAGGAAGTATTCATATCGACCCAAAGAAAAACAGCCGGGCACTTCCCCTGTATCCTAAAAACGAATAGCAAAAACATAATCGCTATTTATCAACATAATTTTGAGTCCGCATGGAAGAAAGGAAAACCGATTATTCTGAAACGATAGAAAGTTTGGCAAAGAGAATCTAACATCTGTAAGCACAAGTTCTGGGTATGTTAGCGCTCTTTCTTTTACTCATAAACAAAGAAGGCTTGGGGGGATTTCTAGGCATGGTAAGTACCATCTTTCCATCAGATATTATATCGTCCTGTCTGCCATTGGCTTCTGAGTTTAGCAAGCCATCAATTAATCGCTTGCAAACTTACTAAAAAGTGAAAAAAAGCGTGTAAGCATCTGCTTACCGCAAACTAAGGAGAATGAAAATGAATAAAACAAAAGTTAAAACAATTCTCTCTGCTTTTACTCTGCTTTTGCTATTGACCGCTACAGTCGTCGCTATTGCAAACCTACCCACAAGTAACGCCGCTGTCCCCTACACCGAATTCAAATCCTTCGTCTACCTAGGCGTCTCGCCTAGCACCGTAG